>CAYOTM010000035.1:0-2984 GCA_964406935.1 uncultured Gammaproteobacteria bacterium | reverse complement strand
TCATGACAAAATCGAAAAAATGGAATCTCTTTACGGGATTGAAAACTGGATAACGGCAGAAATTACCATGCCCACAAAAAATCACCGTTTAATTAAATGTCCGATATCCAAAACCATGCAAATAGCTGATCAGATTTTAAGATCAATGGCTTTTGCTAACCTCCAGCAAATAAATTTATTATTTAATTTATTGCCTGGGGAAAAAATTGTTTTTTTTAGCCTAGAAGAGCCATTCTTAACTCAGCAAGCTAATAATCAACTACATCAAGCAATAGAGGGCTTATCTAAGTATAAAATTTATCGAGGCCGATCATTATTTGCCAAGCACTACAAAATTAGTCATTTATTTCGACTGATTATGACCGAAAGCTATTTTAGTTTTCTGGAATACGCTGAAAAATCTTTAGCTCGTGATCATAGTCAAGCAGCTGATTCTTTGTTGAAAGATTTAAAATGGCGAGAACTTTATTGGCTAATTAAAAAACTAGTAGAAGACCACCCCAAAGAAAATGCTCTGCTATCTCTGGTTAGAGAAATGAATTGGAAGAAAAAAAGGATGTTGATTTTTATTAACAATAAAAACACGGCTACTTATTTATCAGCCAAGCTTAACTACCTGGGATATCGTAGTGATACTTTGTTTGGCGGTAAAAACAAGTCAGCTAAAAAACAATTAGCGACCATTAATAGTTTTTTAAATCGCCAATTGGATATTATTATTGCCACCTCTGTGGTTGAAGAGGGCTTATCTTTGCCCGAAGTAGATGTCGTGATTCATTATTCACAACCGATGACTGAGATTTCTCGACTACAACGTGATGGACGAACTGGGAGATTTTATGAAGGTTTAGTTTGTTTTATTTTAACTGACATCCCTTACGAAAATTCCCTTTACTTCGCAACTTTATCGCGACTAAAAAAAATGCGACTGACTTTTTATGAGAAGGCTAGAAAAGAAGAAGCCAAAAGCAAGTTAGCAAAAAAAGTTGCTAAGCAAGAAGCTAAAAATCAAACCAGCAAGCAACTTAATCTAAATTTTCCAGAAGATCTCCCTTTTTAAAGTACTTTTAATAAATAAATTAAAACGCCCAAAAAATAATTAGGGCGTTTTTTATTAACAATATAATAATAATTATTTTAATATTCTCTAGCGACCAGCTTATTTTAAAATATCTTAAAAAGTGTTACCTTTTTAAAATATTATCGTTTATATATATGTAAATTTAAAAATAATAAACAAAAAGTATGAAAAAAAAACAATCTCACGTCCATCTTTGTGACGATTTTATTAGCCTCATCTTTTATAATTGCTGGTGCATATGCTATAAATTATAAACAGGAGAATAAAAAAACTACACCAGAACAAACAGTTAGCCAATTTTTTTTCGACTGGATTAATTATGAGGGAAACCCTTTGTTAGATAGGTATTATACTACCTCACCTCAAGTCAGCGAAAGTTATTCAAAAAAAGTCGATGAAATTATAGAATCTTTTGACAAAAGTGCTTATGATCCAATTCTTTGTGCCCAAGATTTCCCAGAAGAAATTAAAATTATAAATACTGCTATTGAGCAAAATAAAGCCCTTATAACAATAGAAAAAGTTTATTCCGGGGGAAGTCTCCTATCAGAGGTATATTTAGAACATCAAAACGGAAAATGGTTAATAACTGATATTATTTGTGAAGAAGGGGAAAATAAAGGTGAAAACTTAAATTCAAATGTTTCACCAGCCATTCAAAATCAAGTAAGCAGCTATATTCGAGAAAATATAAACGAATTATCACCAAAGGAAGCTGTCTTGGGCGGCACATTTTATGTAACTTCAATCAACTTCTCGGGACCCTGCACTAGCATTGTTGACTATGAAGATGGTCACATTACTCTTACCGCTAAGGTCGAATTTAATATTCCAAGTGCTGATAAAATTGAAATCGTTTCCTTCCAATTATTAAGTGAAGAAACAACTAACTTCAACAAAACTGGAAATATAACTAAAAGCGGCGCGGACTGGAATTTGGTTTATGAAGAACCCGGAAGTCCCGCCTTAACAAAAATTTTAGAATTTACAGATAGCTCAAAATGTCTTGATCAGTACGAAAATAAAGCCTGTTTTCCTAATTACTGGGAAATCGGTGATCGAGTTAAGGTAGTGGGCACTTTAGACTCTGATAAAATCATAATTTCTGAATTTAGTGTTATCAGTGAAAGTAGTCAAACAATAAATAGCGGCGTAAGGGCTGATAAACTACCTGTCACTAATTTTGAGGAATGTCTTGCAGTTGGTTATGAAAAAATGGAGCCTGATTGTGTCGGCTGTAAAAACTATTGCGAAACAGCAGACGGCACTAGATTTGAAGAAGAGACTAAAGATAACCCAGATTCTATCTGCGAAGATCTTTGTGGGGACGGAATTTGCCAAGAAATGGTTTGTTTAGGCCAAGGATGCCCTTGTGCTGAATCGATTACCAGTTGCCCGCAAGATTGCAGTAAATAAATTATAGAGATCTACTCAAAAAGGCCTAATTTGAAAACTCAAAATATCACTTATTTTATATAAAAAAATATAATATACCAATTAAAAAATCCAGTATTAACTGGATTTTTTATTTACCGAGAAATTAATATAAAGTTGAGATAATATTATTATCCAATATTATTTATTTAAATTATTTAATATATAATTCTTTCAGTTTTTTCAGTCCGCGATGAACCTGGACTGCTAAAGTTTTTTTCGATTGACCAGTTATTAGCGACATCTCTTTAAGAGAAAGTTCTTGAACATAACGCATCCTCATTATTTTTTGGTATTTCTCTGGTAAGCGAGAAATAAGTAAAACAGCCCGTTTGCCGTCTAAAATATTCATTAAACGCTGAGTATTATCTTCTCCTGGCTCAAAGCCTTTTTCCATTAAAGCGTCAAGGGAGCCGCAATAGTCCAATAGCTTGGCAACACTTAGGCTAAAAAGTGATATAATCCGGGG
>CAYOTM010000034.1:0-3781 GCA_964406935.1 uncultured Gammaproteobacteria bacterium | reverse complement strand
ATTAACTTCAATGATTTTTGGCGGAGAATTGATATAGGAGCAAATTTCTTCTATATAATCTTCCGGTAAATTACTGAATTTATTTTCCTGAGAATTAGCAGACGACAAGGGAGGAAGAAGAATAAACAAGCAAGTAACGGCTATCACTGGTAATAAAGCGTGACGGCGAATTAAGCCTTTTTCGTCTAAATAATGACGATATTCGCTTAATTTTAAATTACTCTTGGCTAAGCGTCTTATCTCTTGTACTTCATTGTCGGAAAACAAAGAAAATAAATTTCTTTCCCGACGTCTTAGTTCAATGCTCATTGCAAGGAACCTGGAGCCTTCTTTGATAATTTTTACCCAAACTCGAATAATGATTATGGGGTAAAAAATTACACAAAAGATAAAACTAAATGGATTGTTGATTTTGAAGGTGTTCTTTTCTTCATACCACCAAATCCAGAGCAGAAAAACTGCTAGCCAAATATTCTTTAAGTAAATCCTTAACAAGGACTTAAAAAAACTTAAGAATAAATTTGACCAATAAGTTGAGTCACTTAGCTTAGAATAAAGTTCTGCTTCTCTTTCCTGGTAACCTGGTTCAGTGATTTCCAAATGGAAATCTCTAGAACTAGAAAGTCTCTCTAAATAAGCGAGGTGCTCTTCTTTTGAGAGGGTTTTCTTTTTGTTCTCCAGGGCATAACGGAAATACTTGTTTAATTCCATTTTGGAATTGTTTACTGCGATAACGGCACGCTGATCAAAGTCATTATTTTTTTCTTTCAGCATAATCTCCGTTAAATCAGAGAAGTATTCTTCTGGGCCATAATTATTGCCCAGACTTTTTGCTTTGTTTATTTTTTCATTCAAAAACTGAATATCTTCTTCCATGCCACCTTCTTTAATCGAATAAGTCTTTTTTGCTGGTTCAAGGCTGGCAATATAAGAAAATAATCCAATGTTATGAAGAAAAAAAACGAAAAGCAAGAGCTTGACGATAATTAAGGCTGCTTTTTTCATTTTTTCCTTTTTTTACAAGATTTTTAATTGTTAAATAACGTGCTGACTTACTTAGTCAGAAGCTTATTATATCACATTTAATATAATTTGTCAAGATATTAATTAAAATATTGCTAATATTAGATAATTATATTATTGACATAGTCAGTTAAAGCGTGGTTTTCTTTAAAAACCCTTAAATTATCTGAAACTAGATGTTGTAGGCCTGTAAAATGATTGAAAGTTAATTCAACTAAAAAATGAGCTGAACGCTCATTTTTTTAACTAAAAATAAAAATAGATTTTAACAGATAGACTAATCTCTTTAGTATTTACTCACCCTTGATCTTCTTTGTTTGGCTGAGCTTCTATTTCTTAAAATTGCATAATTCTTAGGTGAGGCTTTTTTCTTTTTAGGAAAGGAGCTCGCTGGAGTATTTGCTGATGATCTAAATGGCCTGCTTACTGGTCTTCTATTTCCCGAATAATTATCTCTTCGCGCTGGTGTCTCTGTCGGTGCTTTTTGGATGCTAAGATCCGGGGCAACTCTCGATATTTTAACTGATTTTTTTATCAGCCTTTCAATGGCTTTAACGTCTTTCATTTGTTCAGGCAGAACGAAAGATATCGCCCGACCGCTTTTCCCGGCCCGCGCCGTGCGACCAATGCGATGAACATAATCACTCGTCTTTTCTGGTAAATCATAATTGATAACCAGTTCTATTCCGCTAACATCAATCCCGCGAGCAGCAATATCGGTGGCAATCAGGATTCTAAACCTACCGGACTTAAAGCCACTGAGGGCAGCTTGGCGTTGGGCTAAGGAACGATTGGAGTGAATCTCAGCCACAGGCAGTCCAAGTAGCGCCACTTTTTTAGTTAATTTGTTTACGCCATGTTTTGTTCGAGCAAAGATCAAAACAGATCCACTGGTTTGGTTCAATATTTTTTGCAAATAGTCGAACTTACTATTACTTTGTATTACTATCATTTCTTGTTCAACATTTTCGGCTGAGGTGCCTGAGGGGGCGACTTCTATTCTAATCGGTAATTTCATATACTGATTGGCAATACTAATAATCTCAGGCGGCATGGTCGCGGAAAAAAGCATGGTTTGTTTTTCTGTGGGCACTAATTTTAAAATAGATTTGATTTGGGGGAGAAATCCCATGTCCAGCATCATGTCAGCCTCGTCTAAAACGAGTACCCGAACTTTTCCGAGATCAACTGACCGTCTCTCGGTATGATCAACTAATCTTCCGGGGGTGGCAATAATAATATGGGGTTTTTGTCTCAACTTGGATAACTGTTTAAAGATTGGCTCACCACCAATCAGAACGGCTGTTCGCAGACCGATTGGCTGACCAATTTTTTTCAAGTGATCATTAACCTGAATAGCTAGTTCGCGAGTGGGTAAAACTACTAGTCCCAGTCCCTGGTGGGTAGCTAAAAGCTGGATCATGGGAATACCAAAAGCCAAGGTTTTGCCTGTCCCGGTTTGGGCTATTCCTACTAAATCTTTTCCTTGCAAACTAGCCGGAATTGATTGAATTTGAATCGGCGTGGGAGTGGTAAATCCTAGTTCCGCCAAAATGCTTAAAAGCCTTGGAGCAATGCCAAGTCCGTCGAAGCTAAGCGCTTCTTCTTTTGTTGTATTTGTCATATATGTGTTAGTGACCCGAGTTCTTGAGATAGTCACTAACCGAAAAAATCAGAATGACGAAATAAGTCCGAGTCCAGGCCTCATTATAAGACCAGATTAAACCGCTTAATGGCGGTTTATAAATTAGTTTAATGTTAACATACTAAGCTAATTTGTCAAAAAATAAATATTTAAGGCTAAAGCCATGTTCCGTAAATAAAATTTTACTTATCACCCTGCTTAAGGTATATTAGTTTTATAATTTAATTAAATAAAAATTATGAGAGTGCCTACTAGACGAGCCGACAAAATACCAAGGAATGATTTTGACTGCAAAATTACTAGGGAAAAATTGGAAAAGTTGAAGAAAACCTTGGTCTATTTAAGAGATGAGGTTAGGCCAAAAGAGTCAGCGGAAGTAAAAATTCTGTCCACCAGCGGCGATTATTCGGAAAATGCCGGCTATCAATTAGCAAAATCAAACCTGAGAAGAACCAACAACAAAATTAGTAAGCTGGAAAATATGATTAAACGGGCGGATATTATCGAAGTAAGGAAAGGCAGCGAGCTAGTGGAAATCGGCAGTACGGTGGAATTGCTAGTTGAGACAACTACTAAAAAATATCAGATACTAGGATCAGCGGAAACTGATCCGAGCCGGGGCTTGATTTCCTATCGCTCGCCCTTAGGAGAAGTTCTTCTGGGGAAGAAAATTGGTGATAGCTTCGAGTTAAACAATAAACACTATAAAATAATAAAAATCCTTTAGCTCGAAGCGCCAAAGGATTTTTTATTGGTCGAGCTATGTGATTATAATTTACCTAAATCTAACTCATCAGTAATTCTGACTTCTTTGATAAACTCAGCCATATGACTAATGATAATCAAAGCACCCTGATAATTATTAATCGCCTCAGCGATGACCGGCAGATGACGGAAATTGATATGATTGGTTGGCTCGTCTAAGACTAAAAGGCCGGGCTCCATTAAAACTATCCGGGCAAAAGATAATAAGCCTTTTTGTCCCTCAGACAAGTCTCCGATTTTACTCCCCATCAAATCACCAGTGATTAAAAATCCGGCGGCCACTGATCGCATTGTTTGTTCCTTCATTTCTCCAAACAGACAAGATTCTAAAGAGGAAAAAACGGTTTC
>CAYOTM010000033.1:0-3879 GCA_964406935.1 uncultured Gammaproteobacteria bacterium | reverse complement strand
AAAAACAATAAACAAAACTAAAAAAATTTGAAAAAATTTTCTTTTTTTCATAAAAAAATATTGATCCAATAACCACTAATAGATATTAATATTTTAGCATATTTTTAAATTTTTTGATAATAGAAAGCGGAAAAAATTGCCAGCTAGTCAAAATAAAAATCAAGCCCTCATCAGACTTGAATTAAAAATGTTTTTTGGAGCTATGTTAGTAGCTCTAAGCCTCGCCGAATCATCATTTGCCGGCCTGCTTCCGTGTCATCCTTAAGGCCAGCTAAATGAAGGAGCCCGTGAATCGCTAAAAAATGTAAAATCTCAGTCATGCTCACTAATTTATCAAAAATATCTAAATATTTTTGCGGCCGCCGACAATCAGCTAAGTTAATAAAAATTTCACCGTTAATAATTTTTTTAGAGGCTCTACTTGCTTGATTATTTGAAATTTTAGCAGCCGTTCCTTTGGCCCCTTTAGCGGCGCTAAACCTTAAACCACCCGATAAGCCCTTAGCCGATAAAGAAAAACTTAAGACATCAGTTGATTTATCCAAGCCCCGCCAAGTCTGATTTAAGCTCCGTAAACGCTGGTCACCGGCTAAAACCACTGACACCTCCCCGTTCAATTTTAATTTTTTAGCCGCCTGCTCTAAAATAGCGGTTAACTTCTTAATCTGTATTTTATTTTTTGTTAAATTATAAACAGCAATTTCCATAAAAAAATTCTAAATTTCACTTATCGATTTTTTAATTTTTTCAAAATATATATCAAAATAATTCACCGCTAAATATTAATAATCTAAAATATAAACCAACAATCAGCGCCCTATAATTTTTTATTAATTAAATTAAAAAAATATATCAATAAAAAATAAAAACGCTTACATTTTTTTGATAAAATTAATCAGCGCTCTAATCAAAAAATTATCACCTGACAATTATTTTTTCAATAACTTTTTAATTTTTCCAAGATAGCGGCGAACTTCAACTCGCCAGTGACGCATTAATTGATAAGCAAAATAAAGTCCGGGATAAATTACTAAATCAAAAGCTCCAGGATAAACTACGACTTGACCACCAAACCCCTGTTTAAAACGAGTCACGCCCGGCCATTTTTTCTCATCAATCCCATGAAAATCATAATAACGATAAGATTCTTTCAGAGCATATTCAATCGCTGTCCATTGCAGTAAATAAGGAGCCATTAAAGCTCGCTTGTGATAATCAGAGGCACCATGCAGATAAACCGCCTTTTTGCCAAAAAAAGAAAAAATTCCGGCCGCCAAAACTTTATTTCCCTGTTTAACGCTAATTAACTTCACCTGATCGCCGCCTAGTTTTAAAATATTTTTATAGTGCCGCCGGTCATGGAGACGAAAACCATCGCGCTCACCAGTGTTTTTCAGTAAACGCCAAAAAGCCGAAAATTCACTCGCATCAAAGCTGACAGTTAAACCGTGCTTTTTAGCTAAATTAAGATTATAACGAGTTTTGCTTTTCATACCCGCTAAAATCGCCTCCTGACCAAGACTTAAATCTAAGATTAAAGTTTTAGCTGGTTGAATATCTTGACTGGGAAATAATCTTAAATTTAAAGATTTAGCCGTTTGCCAAATCGCTAGCTGCCCCTCATCTTGGCTCAACTTACCCTCTTCTTCACTAAGCAGTCCGGGCTCAAAACGAATAAACATTGTTTTCGCTCGTCGACCCTCACGTTGCCAAGAACTCAGCACCAAGCGCCAAGCCTCGGCTTTACTAAAATTCAAGCGCTGACAAATTTTGAGTGGAATAAAAGGCCCTCGCGGACAGTACCAATAATTTATTTTCCCAAGTAAGCGCCGGGCATAAAGTGAACTAGCGACTAAATAATTTTGCTCCTCATTAACGCCGTATAAACGAATCGCCTGCCAACCATCAGCTTTCATAATATTTCCCCACGCAAAACTTTGCAGCCATTCCGCCTGCTGCGGACCAGCTGACAATAAAAATTGATCCCAATCCTGGGAATTGTCGGAAAAATAAAAACGCATAATTACTTATATTATAACAAAAACATTCGCCAAAAGCGAATGTTTTTTAGATAATAAAAATTCAACGGATAAATTTATTACTGACTAGAAATACTTGCCTCGGTCGCCGTAGAAATTCCATCAGGAATACCACCAGTATCTGCCCCTAAACAATAACGCAAAGTATAGGAATTACCACCCGCTGAATTATAAACATAAGCGTTAGTAGTGGTGTCACAAGTTCCATCAGCTGGCGTTGGCGCGTCAGGAATTGGATTCATAAAAAATACTCCTGACGTTCCAATTGACCCAGCATTAAAATCAGCCGTTGGTGGATAGTGACTAAAATTGTTGTAATAAAGTTCCAAAGCGGTTTGAATTTGTTTAATGTCCGCCACCCGACGAGCATCACGCGCTCGTGATCGTGCATTGTTTAAAGCGACAATTGATAAAGTGGCTAGCAAACCAATAATGGCTATTACTACTAACAACTCAATGAGAGTAAAGCCTTTTTTGTTTTTCATACTAATTAAAATTAAAAATTTAATAAATATTAATTATTACTACTTTATTATACAACATTTAAAAATATAGAGCAAATTTATCAAATAAAAAATGTTTTAATTGATAATTGAATTTGGATCCACATCCATTGATGTTGGGTTAGCAATTCTGCCGCCAGCCGGGATGATGCCCGTATCACCACCTAAACAATAATATATATAATAATTATCCGGTGATGATAAAAAATATTTATAAAAATTGCTTGTTTCGTCACAATCACCATCGGCCGGAGTAGGGGCGCTTGGAATTGGACTCATAATAATAAAGGAGTCACCAAAAATATCTCCCGATAAAACATTTGCCTCCATGCCTTCCCCCACTTCAACGGGAGTAGTGATTTTATTAGTATTTGGGTAATAATTAAAATCATTATAATACAATTCCAAAGCAGTCTGGATTTGCCTAATGTCAGCCACCCGACGAGCATCACGCGCTCGTGATCGTGCATTGTTTAAAGCGACAATTGATAAAGTGGCTAGCAAACCAATAATAGCGATTACTACTAACAACTCAATAAGCGTAAAACCTTTTTTATTTTTCATGCTAATTAAAATTAAAAATTTAATAAATATTTATTATTACTATTTTATTATACAACATTTAAAAAAATAGGACAAAAAAATATATAAAAAATTATAAAATTATTTTTTAAAAATAATTAATTTTTATATAATTACAGCAAAAAAATAGCAAAAACCCCTCTTTTTTATTTAAAAAATATCCAAATTTAAATGGATATTTTTTAAATAAAAATTGACAAAAATTTTGAAATTCTCCAAATCAACAAACGATAAAATTAAGTTGGTGAATTAATAGTCGATTGAGTAGCAGTCGCTGGACCAGCATCAATCCCGCCCGTACCCATGCCAAGACAATAATTTAAGATGTAACCACCATCGATAGTAGTGGAATAATCATAGGAGTTATTGATAGTGCAAGGGCTATCAGCTGGCGCCGGAGCAGTCGGTACAGGATTCATAAAAAAAGTTGTTCCTGAGCCGATATAACGAGTGGTCGTCGCCATAATGTCATATTGAGGGTACTCACCATAATTATTATAATACAATTCCAAGGCAGTCTGAATTTGTTTAACGTCAGCCACCCGACGAGCATCACGAGCCCGCGCTCGCGCATTGTTTAGAGCGACAATTGATAGGGTAGCGAGTAAGCCAATAATGGCGATGACTACCAACAACTCAATGAGGGTAAAACCTTTTTTGTTTTTCATAATTATTTATAAAAATTTAAAATTAGTAATTACACTGAAACAAACATTCAGCTAAGAGGTTTCTCTAAAAAAATTTAGGGAACTTGA
>CAYOTM010000032.1:0-3932 GCA_964406935.1 uncultured Gammaproteobacteria bacterium | reverse complement strand
TCAATGATGATCACGCCGCCACTAAAGATTATGTTGATAGTGTTGCTTTAGGAGGAGGCGGTGATTCCTTTTGGGTGTTATCGGGGAGCAGCTTAACGGCCTCTTCAACTGGTTGGACAGTCGGGATTGGCACAACTACTCCTGATACTAATTATATTTTAGATGTAGTAGGGACGGCTCGCTTTGATCAATTACAAATGGCCACCTCTACTTCTGTCTTAAACATGGCTTTGGGAAATATTCAGGGAGTAGGTAAATTAACTGTCCAAACTATCGACCCACTCTACCGCATTAAAGGAATTAATTATTCCACCTTTGCCCCTTCAATTGTTGGCGGAGTGAAAGAAGAATATGTTGGCCGAGCAAAAATTGCTAAATTAACTAAAACCGGTGAATACGAATTAGTAATTGATTTTTCTAAACAAACTTTAGGCAGTGATCTTTGGGTCTGGCATCAAGTTGTTGATTTTGCTAAAGAGCGGGTGGAGGTTTTAATTACCCCTTATGGTCGTTTTGCTCAAACTTATTATTTAATTGATAATAATAAATTAATTTTCCGGGCTGATCGCCCAGTGGAAGTTTCTTATCGTTTAATTGGCCATCGTCATGATTGGCGAGATTGGCCAACCTTAGCAACTGATCAAACAGAAGTCCCAAGTTTTGTGATTGATTAATAGTTGATATTTAATAATTAACTTGATTAACAGACCCTTCGTCAATTTATTAAATTCTTGCTTGTTTAGTCAGCTAGTTAATTTAAAAATATTTTTAATTTTAGTCATTTGTTTAATTAGTTAATATTTAATAATAAACAGATTAGACTGATAATTTATCTATCAGATTAATCTAAATAATTACGGCGTTTCTCAGGCAAATTTGCCCTGGTCGCCAGCAAAAAATATGGAAAACAACAGCCAAAATAGTATTGGCGGTATGCCCAATAAAATTTGGATTATTATTGGCGTACTGTTAGTAGTTGCTGTCATTGTGGTGGCGGCCACTACTAGTAAAAAAACTGGCCCTGCTCAACCTAGTGATGAGCCAGCCGGGCCAACCACTGGAGAAGAAATGCCTGGCTCCGACATGGTTCCTGAAGAAGCAGTTGAAGAGGAGGTGTTTAATTTAGAGGGAGCAGTGATTGAAGCTTCTGGATCTAATCCAATTTTAGACAATAAGGTAATTACTATGCAGGGTGAAGTAGTGCAAAGTGATTTGCCGCCTTTGAGTCCTGGCGCTCCCCAACAAAGTAATCCCGTTGCCCCCGAAGCTTTATCTGGTAATGTGATTAAGGTTAACGTTTCGACCACCGGTTTTGAGCCCAATCAATTTACGGTTAAAGCTGATTCTCCAGTTTCAATTTCCTTTACTTCAATGGATCAAACTCATGTTTTCAAATTTGATGACCCGTCTTTAAAGGCGGTTGCCGTGGGGATTGGTTCGGGAGAAACGCGGGTAATTTCTTTTAATGCGCCGGAGTCGCCCGGAGAATATACCTTCCGTTGTGATGTTCCTGGCCATGCTCGCCGCGGAGAAGTGGGTAAAATGATTGTTCAGTAGATTACTTAATCGGGCGCGGCTAAAGAGTCGCGCCCTTTTTTTATCAGACTTTAATTAATTTTCAGTAATTAAAAAATTAATAGTTGTTTAGTGGTCTTTGAGAAAAACTATTATTTTTTTAGTTAATTTTAAGTTATTGTTTATATACTATGCCTCGAGCTAAAATTAAATTACCATCTCCAATTTTTCAAATTATTAGCATTGGTCTGGCTAGTTTATTATTAGCCACTCTTTTTTTGTTAGCGCTGTATTTTCGCTTAGCCTGGAATTATTTAATAGCTAATTTAGCGACTACTAATCGTTTGCAAATTATTCAAGAAATTACTGATCTCAAGCCAAGCTTAGAGTTTAATTTATTTTTTGCTCTTGACCCTAGCATTATTAATCCTAAGGCCAATCAGCCGACGGTTTATCAAGTTTTAAGCTCCGATTTGGATAAATTAACTGAGATACCAACCGAGATTGGGCTGGTTAGTAATTATCAGCCAGTCTCGCCTAGCAACATCAATACTTTTGGTGATGGCTTTTCTAGCTTGGCCCATCTTAACCGGGAACAAACTAATATGTATTGGGATAGTCAGATTGGCGCTTTTTTATTTAAACCAGTAGCTAGCTTGAGTAAGCTTAAAAATTGTGGACCCGAGCCTTGTGATTACGCTCTCCCTAATTCTCAATTTCAACAATATTGTCGGCAGACTGATTGTTTGCGGCTAGCCGGCAAGCAACTCTTTTTTAACAATCGACTGCTCGCTTGGCCCAATGATTTGGCCGCTAAAAATGTTTTAAGTATTCATTTGGGTTTAATTGGCGATAACTGGATTATTGGTTTTATTTTAGGTGAGGAAACTGAAGAGGCGATTTGGCTGTATTGGTTTAATGGTCAACAGTTTTTGCCGCTGGTTACTGATCAGACAGAGTTTGTAATTAATTTGCAGGCCGGTTCTTATCCGGGGACTTTAAGTTTTACTGGTCAGTTTGATGATTTTTTAATTGTTTATGGCGCTTATTATAGTAAAATTATTCATGTTTATCAGCAAAAGTTTTATGATGTTTCCGCTTTTTTGCCACTCACTTTAACTACTCGGAGTTTTTTGCCTCTAGCTCAACAATCACTTCGCGCCCAGTCATTTTATGTTTGTAATTATAGTCCGAATAGTCCTCGTCTGCTTAAATTATGGCGAGGAGATAAGGGACAAATTATTGGTTCAGTTGATCTCAGTCGGTTATTGTTTACTGACTTAGGCGTTAATCGTCTTTTGTGTTTGCCGGCGGTTGACAGTGAGGATTTAATTTTGTTCTTGCAAATTGGTAGCACCTGGGAACAGTGGCGATTATTTGATCAAGGCTTTGAGCAAAATCTGGGGCGCCAAGTGACTTCTAAAAATATTAATCCTAGTAGTCGGGAGGTTTTGGCCGCTTTTGCCGCTTCTTTAAGTATTAATTCTGATAAAACGGCTGAGCAAGCTTATCAACTTTCTTTTTCTAATAATGGTCAAGATTTTGTGTCTAGCTCGCCCCAAGTTTGGACACCTTTTAGCACATCGGGTCGGGCCCTTTATTGGCGGATAGAATTTTTAACTGATGGTAATCCTTATTATTCGCCTTGGTTGGCTGATTTTAGTATTTTAAATTATGAGCTTAGTCCGCTGGAGGATTGAGGCCGGGCAGGGGGTTTTTGCTTAGTTAAAATGATGATTATTTTTTGATTTTAAGATTTTAAATTAAGAGTTTTGTAGCGGTTGGAAGATTAAAATCGGGCGGGCTAATTATTTAACTAAAATGATCATTGCTCTCTGGCTTAAGGGTCTTAAATTACGAGCTTAATCTACCCGAAAATTGAAGTGAGCGCGAGCTTTTTATTAAGTTGAAATTTTGGCTTTATTGAGAGCGATTTAATATAGGTTTTCTCTGGTGATTATGATATAATAAGAAGAGATAATTTTTTTTCAAATTTTTTCAAATTTATTTTATTTTATTTTTGATTATTTTTAATTTTTTTATATGTTTGCTTTTAATTTTAAAAATTTAATTGCTTTTAGTTTGTCGCTTTTTTTCTTATTGATTCCGATTTCTACTCAAGCTCAGAAAATTATTGAAATGGGAGAAACGACTAGCGACACTTTTCATTTTATTGGTAATGTTGGGGTGGGGACTGATACGGCTGGTCAACAGTTGACTTTAACTAAATCACTTAGTCTGCCCACCACCACCGCTTCTGATTTAGGGGTTATTTATAAGGGAGCTGATAGCTTTATCCATAACTTTCAACATCCGACTGGCAACACGGCCGTACCGCTTGGTTATAATACTTTTATTGGCCTTCAGGCTGGAAACTTTACAATGGGAGAAACAGCGACTGCAGTTAATCATGCTTC
>CAYOTM010000031.1:0-3944 GCA_964406935.1 uncultured Gammaproteobacteria bacterium | reverse complement strand
AGCCCAAACCAGATCCCGCCTTAACAATCATTGATTCAAAGGACAAAACAGTCGACCGATTCTGACTAGCAATATTATTATTAATATAAGCGCGCATTAAGGGTTTAAATAAACCCCGACCAAATTCATGAAGCAAAAATAAACTTAAAAATGTTGGCAAGCTAGTCATTAGGCTAGCACCAACAATCCCAATAGCGGTAATAATCTGTGACCAAAACATCGCTTTTTTCGGGCAAATAAATCTCGCTTGCCAAAATTCAGAAAACTGAGCTCCTAAATACATTAAAATAGTAATAGCAGAAAAAACTAGGCCTAGATATTTAATCTCCAATGAAAAATTTTGCTTGAGAACTAGGGGCCAGTACATGTTTAGGGGTTGAAAGACAAAAGCTAAAATGGCGGAAAAAATTACCATAAACATAAAGCGACGATTTTTCAAGCCATAAGCAATACTTTCCTGGGCAATAATTTTAAGCGGCTGCCAACTAAATTTTACTTGGCTAGTTCGTCGGCGATAATCATTGGGTAAAAAGAAGTAAGCGCTAAAAGCGAATATAACAAAAGCAATTGAAGTTAGTAGCCAGGGCCAAGCTAAATTTACTTGGCCAACAAAGCCACCGATTGTTGCCCCTATCACTATACCAATACCTCTAATTTCTGCTCGCTTAAAAATTTTTTCTAAATTACCTGGATAATGATTAGCTCGAAGAGCATCAACTATTAAGGCCTCAAGGGCGCCAGAAATACAAGCAAAGGCAATCGCTCCAATAATTTCTGCTAATAAAAATTGCCAAAAATGATCAGCTAGAAAATAAATTAAGAAGGAGATCGCGTAGACCCAGAGGCCAGCGATGACTGAGCGTTTTTTGCCAAAAAAATCAGCAATTGCTCCAGTAGGAATTTCAAATAGGAAATTAGCAATCATGAAGCAGGCGTTCAGCAAATTAATTTCCAATAAACTTAAACCTTTTTGAATTAAGAATAATTGGTAGGTGCCGAAGAAAAAGCTAATCGCTAAACCTTCAAATAAATTAAAGGTGACAAAAGACTTGATAATTTTCGCGTTTGCAGTGTCCATGGCTAAAAGTTTTAGGTGAATTTAATTTTTAATGAACAAATCTTTTAAAAAAGAGCTATTTCCTTCTTGGAAATAGCTCTGATAAATATTGATTCAAGTCTTTTAATTAAAGATAATGCTTTTAATAATTAAGATAATATTTATAAAAACTATTTCCACAAATGCGAGGGCAATCCACAGAAAAAACAGGGGCGATAGAGCGATTGCCTTTTTTTGTGGTAAATAAGTTTTTATAAACGTTTCGATGCATATGATTGTTGTCTAGTATAGTATACGAAAATAGGGTTAATTTGTTACATTTTTTAAAAAACCCAAGTCAAATGACTGGGCTTTATTAAATATTGACCGATAAATAGTGTTTGGAAATTAAAAATGTTATTTTCTGAAAATTGCTAATCTGCCTAAAATATTTAAACTCGCTTAAGTTCAAAAATATTATTGACTTGTAGAAAGAAAAAAATTATTGATCTAGACAATTTCTAGCTGTGACAATCTCCGTAGCCGTTGGTGAGTCTCCCCCGGCTATTTCTTGAGTGCGGTCTGCTCCTAATTTTTCAACAAAACAAGCTTCCATTTCAGGACTGATGGTCGAGGGCAATTGAGAAACATCCACTCCATATTCTTCTAAAGTTTTTGCCTGGTCTTCATTTAACAGGGATGGTTGATCATTGGGGGTGGCATCACCTGAAGTATCAGCATCTTCTATAAGAGATGTGTTGTCAGTGGTAGAGCCACTCAAATAACTGTTGGCTATAGCTCCCACTAATTTTGTTCTCAAGTCAAAGAGATTAAAGACGAAAATTACAGCCAAAGCGATAATTACAATTAAAATGGTTACTAACCATGTTTGTGAGGATTTTTTCATAAAATTAATTGATTATTTTTATTATATTAATATAATCGGCTATTCTCCTTATAATTAGCCGTAATAAACAAGTCCTCATTACAAAAATAGATAAATATCAATAAAAAAAATTACTTATATAAAAACAAACTAACATCAAAGTATTTATAAATGAATGCAGAACCATGAATTGTATCAGCCCGGAAATAAAAAACCAGGCCCCCGAAGATGACCTGGTTATGATAATGGTTTAAGACTTCCCCAATTAGCTAAAATCAGCACACCTTATATCACCTGATATTCCCTTGAAGCATTTAAAGATTCAACCACGTCCTGCACATACTCTATAAATTCGCCATTCTCAAAAACTGAGCGGCCTTGCAAGAAATCAATTCTCACCTCGACCTTGAGCGAACCTTTTTGCTCAATGAAGGTGCTGGTAAAAGCGCAGCCTTTGTTGTCGGGCATCTCCTGATACTTTACGCCGTTAAGGTAAAAAGTCCAGTGACAAACTTTAGAAGCGCCTGGACCAGGATTAAATCCTTGAATATCTAACTTCCACATTCTCGCTTGACCCTTATAGAACTCAGTACCTTCCGGACTAGTGATGGCAATTTTGACACCGTTAGAGCCGCTCACCTGACTCACCTCTTCAGTATTATCTTCTCCCTCTTCGACGATTATAGACATTGGATCAATTAATTCTACCTCAGGTTTATTAGTCTCAACCTCAATTTCCTGTTGTTCACTACTAGCCTCAACAATTCTTTCCTGAGCTTGTTTTACTTCGGCAATTCTTTCTTTCATTTCTTCAATAACGGCAAAAGAATTCTTATCAGTTCGCTTTAAGCCTAGGCCGGTTAACCATTCGTCAATTTCTGCCTCAGTCATAGCATTTCCCTTAACTGGCTCAGTCGCTTGATTATTGGCAGCGCTGGGTAAGGCCACGCCGACAACCTTGCCATCTTGCGCAGCCGAATTGAATTGGTCAAGGGCGAGCATAGCCGCGTTAAATTTATCAAAACCAGTACCAATATTTTGAGGGATGGTGGTGATTGCTAAAATGGCGGCCGCTGGTTCTGTCACCACGCGCGCATCAGCGATTAGTTCAGAAACCTGATTATTATTTCCCAAAGCAATAGTGGCAGCATCCTGACTAACCTCTAAAACTAAATCTGCTCCCGAAACAACCACCGCCACTTTAGTTGCTGTTCCGGCAGCCGCAAAGCCAGCCGCCCCACCAGTAATCGCGACCCCACCGACAAAACCAATAACTTTACAAGTATCTTTGACCACAATCGCGCTGCTTTCTAATTTTTGAAAAGTATCTCCCGCCTCATTCCAGGCATCGGCTTGCACCTGATTTTGCGCTTGCTGTAAAATGGCATAAGCGCGTTTAGCATCAACCCCTAAGTGACTAGCTAAAGTTTTAATTTTCTTGCCGGCCGGAGCTTTATCAAAAATATTATTTATTTCTTGAGTTGATAACGCTTGGGCAACATTCAAAAAAGGAGATGAATTGTTTAATAAAACTATCTTCTTATTATTCGCATACTGATCAGCCATTTTTTCAAACTCTGTCGCCTGGGCCTCTAAATTTGCCCAGTCAGCCATAATTACATTTAAATCCGCTTGCCACTCTTCATGGTTGTTGTAGCTAGAGGCCTGCGTAAGAATCTCATCAGTCCTTAAACGTAAATCTAAGTACTGCGCGGAGATGTCCATTGTCTTTTGAAAAAGTGGTTGCCCCTCGGCAATTGCCTTCGCTCTGTTTTTTTCACTTCTCGCGATTGAACTACAAGCGGCCAGCGAAACAACCAATACCATCAAAACAAGCACCAAATAAACTTTTTTCATAAAATTTAAAATAAAATAATATAACTATTACTATGCCTATATTTTACCAAATTCTAGCTATTCCAAAAAGCCCCTGCTGAAATGTATGATTTGGAAATTAGGTCTAAGCCACTAAATAAATAATACAAAAAAAGAGACAAAATATCTCTTTTTATTTTAATGCAC
>CAYOTM010000030.1:0-4236 GCA_964406935.1 uncultured Gammaproteobacteria bacterium | reverse complement strand
GGCGCTCGTGATTTTCCCAATTTTTTATCATGGCCGTTTTTTTATATTAAACTTTATATTTATTTTTATCTTTTGTTATTAAAAATAGCTTAAGATAAAATAAATTAATAAAATTTAAATGGAAAATAAGCTGTCTAAAATAGTTGAGTGGACCAAAATAAAATTAAGAGTGAGTTTAAAAGATATTAATAATATCTATTTTTATAATCGAGAAATTTGGTGGGTTAATGTTGGGGCTAATATTGGTTCTGAGCAGGATGGAAAAAATTTTGATTTTTCTAGGCCAGTTTTAGTTTTTAAAAAATTTAATAAGAATATATTTTGGGCGATACCTTTGACTAGTCAAAATAAGGTGGGTGACTATTTCTACAGCTTATTTTATGAGAACACTAGTTATACATTTATTTTACCCCAATTAAAATTAATGAGCAGTAAAAGATTAATTAGAAAAATAACTAAAATCTCTATTAATGATTTTGAAAAAATACAAAATAAATTAAAAGAATTTTTGTAAAAAAACGACCCTGGCCTTAAAAAAGCCAGAGTCTCGGAGTTGCATATAAATGCGAACCAATTATGTTTATATTATAACAGTATTTTTCAAAATAGCAAGAGTAAAAACATTGAAAAAAATAAAGAAATTCTTCTTTAAGAAGATTAATTATTTTTTTCTTTCTGCCACTTTTTGAAAAAAGTGGCGCAAAAACTTTGCGGCTAGCTAAAAAAAATTAATTTTTTATCTAATTTTCATGCTATAATATTACACTATGTTGCTAAATATTATTACTCAAGCCGATTGGTGGCTTCATTTATTAGCCAGTTTTTTGCTCTGGGGGTTTTTGTATTTAATTGAAGCCAAATTACTGGGCCGCCCTTTTAAGAGCAGAAATGTTTTGCTTCAATTACTCGCCGCTAATTTAATTGACCTTGACCACTTGCTATCTTCACCAATTTATCAGACTGGTCGTTGTAGTATTAATAATCATTTACTCCACTCCAGCTATCTTTTACCGGTGTATGCTTTAGGGTTGTTCACTCGTTTTCGCTATTTTTTCTTAGGCATTTTAGTCCACTTCTTAATTGACTATTTAGGCTGTCTTAATTTTTGGATTTTTTAAAATTTAATTAATATTAGATGTACGCTAAAATCGTACAACTTAAATTTAAGATTATTGAATAGATTAATTCTTTTTCACTTGCCCCCCCTCACTAATTTGTTATTATAAAAATAAGGTAGATAAATTAAAATATATTTAAATCATTTATATATTAATAATTAATACACGTATATGATTGTAAAAAAATCTAAACCAGGCTTTACTCTAATTGAATTATTAGTGGTTATTGCCATTATTGGCTTACTGGCCACTCTATCAATCGTGTCTTTAAGCGGTGTGCGTTCACGCGCTCGCGATACCCGCCGAATAGCTGATGTGCGCCAAATTCAAACCGCCTTAGTTTTATATCAAAATTCTTACGGCCAATATCCGGAATCTGATGGGGAATTAGCTCATATTGCTTTAGCGGGATTTGAATTAGGTGGGCTGGGAGAATTTATGCACCCCATTCCTCAAGCGCCTACCCCCGCTGACGGCGAGTGTGATCTTGATAATGATTATTATTATTGGTCGGATGGTTTAGAGTACGAATTGTGTTATTGTTTAGGCAATGGTATTAGTGGTCTGCAATCTGGGGCTCATTGTGCTACCCCTGCTTATTTACAGATGGCAGAATCAGAATGTGTTGATGCAGGAGGCTCCTGTGTTGAAGATAGTGATTGTTGTAGTAATAGTTGTCCTGATGGAGAGTGTTTACTCCCAAGACTGCGATGACGAGGATAATGATTGTGATTATTGGTTGGATTATTAGACATTTTATAATAATTAAATAATTTATTTTATCAATTCTTACCTGGTTTTTTCACTTAAAACCAGGTTTTTAGTTGCCTTTGGCCTTAATTTATTATATAATTTGACTATTAAGACTAATTTTTATTTATGAATAATCGAGGCGGCTTGTTTTTAGTGCTTGGTTTGGTAGTGGTTATTTTATTAATTATTTGGTTGACTTCTTTTAAAATGGGCTCAGAAGAGACTGCAGATTCCTATTCTACTAATCCTCAAATATTTGCTTGCCCAATGGATGCTAAATTATGTCCCGATGGCACGACCTTGAGTCGCACGGGACCAAGTTGTCAATTTCCTCCTTGTCCTGAGGTTGATTTAACAGAAATTGACTTAGCGGCTGAATTAGCTAAGTGTTTGCCTCGAAGTGATCAAGGCAGTCGTCAAATTTGTCAGCAATTAATGGATAAAATTCAAGATTTTGATACCTGTGTATTAGCTGGTTTTCCTATTAGAGAAACCTATCCGGAGCAGTGTGTCACCGCCGATGGTCGCTTATTTACTAATCAATATTAATTTTATTATAATTATATGCCGGTAATCACTAATGATCGACCTAGCAATAACGACGGTCGACCCCAAGTTTCTAATTTTGAAAAAATGAAGGCCAAGGCAGTCGCTCGTGATGTGGCTGCTAAAAAAAAGGATTTAATCAAATTAGGTTTAGAAGAAAAACAGGTTAAGAGCTTGTTGTCGGGTGTTAACACCCCAAATGAGTGGTCACGACGACAACGATTTATTAAAAGTGTGGTTAATCAACGAACAGCTGATAAAATTGAAGATAATATTCGCAAAGACAGGATGGTGGAAATGCGTAAACATTTACTTGGTTCAGAAACTAAACAATCTTTAGGGGTTAAAGAAGACCCCACTAGTCTTGGCCAAGCTCAATTTAATCCTTTAAATCGTTTTTAATTAAATTTTATGACTGCTCGACAAGCCCAAAAAATTCTTCAAGCTGGCAGTTTGCTGTCTCTGCTAACCATCTTTTTAGTTTTCCCCAGCCTGCTTTTTCCTTATATCACTTCTAAACAACTGGTTTTCAATTTATTAATTGAAGCCTTGTTTCCTATTTGGTTATTTTTAATGTGGCGCTGGCCCCAGCTTCGCCCCCCTAAAAAATTAATTGCCTACGGGATTATTGCTTATTTAGGAGCGATTCTTTTATCAACCTTTTTTAGTTCAGATTTTAATCTCAGTTTTTGGGGTGATGCTGAGCGAATGTTGGGCTGGTTTCATTTAGTCCACTATTTTCTCCTCTATTTTTATTTAATTGCTGCTTTCACTACTAAAGAAGATTGGCGCTGGGTCTTGGGATTTTCAGTCACCTTAGCAGTCATTCAGTCGGTTGTTATTTTGTTTTATCGTCCGATTGGGACCATTGGCAATACCGCCTATATTAGTGGTTATTTAATTTTTAATTTATATTTTGCCTTTATTTTATTTTTACGGTCGCGTAATGTTTGGCGTTATGCTTGGCTTCTTAGTTTAGTCCCGATGTTTTGGGCTTTTGCCCAAGCAAAAACCTCCGGGGCAATTATTGGTTTAACTTTTAGCGTTTTATTGTTGCTTTTATGTTTAGGGATTTTTTCCACTAGTCGTTCTTGGCGAGCTTGGTCTTGGGGGGTTTTTTTAACAGGAATGGTTGCCTTAATTTTACTTTTTTCCCAAGCCAGTCAACCTTGGTTTCAGAATAACACTTTTTTACGTGGCCTAACTTTTAATAAACCCACCTTTCAGACTCGCTTAGTTTCCTGGGAAGGGGCCTGGCGAGAATTTCCTAATCATCCAGTGCTGGGCGTTGGCTTTGGTAATTATGCTAGTATTTTTGACCGCCAATTTGACCCCCGCTTTTTAGATTATGCCCGCAGTGAAACTTATTTTGACCGGGCTCATAATAATATAATTGATATTGCTTCCACTACTGGTCTGGTCGGTCTAATTACTTATCTCAGTATTTTTATCGCCGCCCTCTATTATCTTAAGCAATTATTTAAGGAGCAAAACAATCGGGTGCTTCCCGGGATGGCTGGAGATAGGGCCAGGGAAGTGTTGATTCTTCTCGCTCTTCTCACCGCTTATTTCATTCAAAATTTAGCCGTTTTTGATACCCAAACCACTTATTTAAGTTTGATGATTCTCTTTGGTTATTTAACCTTTTTAGTCACTTATGGTTCGTCGATGATTGATGCGCCCAACCTAAATAGTCGTCAAATTCCTCCCGCCTCAACGGCTTTTAAGATAATCTTCCCGTTAGTTATCGTTCTGATAATTTCCGTTGCTTATTTGGCTAATTATCGCCCCTGGTTAGTTTTTAAGGGAACGATTGCTG
>CAYOTM010000029.1:0-7269 GCA_964406935.1 uncultured Gammaproteobacteria bacterium | reverse complement strand
GTTGCTTATTTGGCTAATTATCGCCCCTGGTTAGTTTTTAAGGGAACGATTGCTGGTTATGCCCAGATTGTTAATGGCGAAACAATGGCTGGCTTAGAAACTTATCGCCAAGCAATTTCTTTAGGCACCCCCTTGGATCGCGATGCCCGTCAAATCTTAATTAATTTTTTTGGCAGTAATTCAAATGTAATTGCTAAATTACCCAGCGCCGAAATTGGTCCGGCGGTAGAATTTATTTTAGATTTAGGGGAGAAAAATTTAGCCTATAATCCAGCCGATAGCTTAACTAACTTACAGCAAACTAAAGCCTTGCAAGCGGCTGCCTTAATTTATCAAGATCATGAACTTGGAGAAAAATATTTAGAGCAAGCTCTGGAAAAAATTGAACAAGCGATTGCTGCTAGCCCCCGGCGTTTACCCTTATATTTAGTCAAAGCCCAAATCTTTTTAGTGCAAGACAGGTTGGATGAATATTATGAAACCACCAACTATGCGATTAGCCTTAACCCTAATATTCCCGAACCCTATTGTCAGCTAGCTCAAGTTAATTTCTTATTTGAAAAGCAGGAAGCCGCTTTAGAAAACTTAAAAGATTGTCAGGCGAGAAACGGCTTGTCTTTGGTGGGTTATAGTCCTCTTTTAGTTTATGCTTTTGAACAATATGATGAAGCAGCTGATTACCAGGCTGCCTTAAATATCTTAGAAAGACTGGTTTACCTTCAATCAGAAGACCCCGTTGTTTTTATTCAGTTAGCGCGCATTAACATGCTTTTAGGCAATACTGAAAAAGCACTTTTAGCTGCCCAGGGAGCTGTTCAGCTTGATCCTTCCTTGAAAGGCTCTTTAGATGAATTTTTAGCCGCAATTGAAACCTTAGAGCCTGAAGAGTAGATTAGATTAATAAGTAGACTTAAAAACCACCTAAATAAATGGGTGGTTTTTTATTTTGGTTAATTTAGTATTTTTTTAGGGAGCAAGCAGACTTTTTTTAGAGACAGTTTGTTAGACTAGAATTTCTAATTATTAAATTTAATTTTATGACTAGTCCGTGGCAAAAAATTATTAAAGATCAAGTGGCCCCTATTACTGCTTGGCGAAAAATTAAAAATAAATTAGCTTGTCCGCAAGATTGGCCTTTAAGGTGGTGGCTTTTTATTGGCGCTAGTTTATTAATTATTTTTGTTTTTTTGCTGGTGAAACCAATTTTAGTTTCTTCCTGGTTAAAATATCCCTTGCCTCTTAAGGGAGAGATTGCTTGGTCAGCTTGGCAGACTAGTTTTGAAACCACTTGTTTGAGACAGTGCTTGGAGGAGCGCGTTTTTTATAGTGAAATTATTGTAGCTGCTTGGCAAGCTAATCCGGAATTTTGGTCTACTCGAGTGAGCGAATTTATGGCTAGTTCAGCCTCTTTAGAGGCTAAAAAAGCTTTAATTGCTTTAAGTGTTAAAACTGCTTTAAAGGGAGAGCTACCCTTAGTCTGGCAAGTTTTGTTAGCTGAATCAGGGCTTAATCCGGTTCTTAAAAGCCAAATTATTCGCAGTTTTTCTTCTTATTTTGCCAGTGATTATCAATTATTTCGTGATTTAACGATTGATGTTGCCAGCGCTAATTTAAGTTTAGAAGAACGCTTATTGGCCTTGGAATCCTTGGTGGTTTTTCCTAGTCGTCAAGGTTTAGATTTTTTATTAGCTTTGTTGTTTTCTGCTGAAGGTCCAAAATTAAAACGGGAAGCCATAAATATTTTAGCCCTTTGGCCAGTGGAAAAAATCCAGCTAGCGCCGGAGGACGTTAATTATTTTAGCGAGTTAGCACTTGATCCTCACAGTGGCCTAGAGTTGAGACCGCCCCTAGTGTGGCTTCTTAGTTCTTGGTATCCTTGGTGGCCAGAGTTAATTAGTGAGCAGTTATTAGCCATTTATCAAGCTGAGGAGCTTGATCCTTTTAGTCGGGGTTTTGCCGCTGACACATTGAACCGGGTCAGTCAAGCTGGACTGGCTTTACCAGTTGTTAGTGAGACGGAGTGGGAGATTTATTATTCGGTTCATTAATTTTTATTTATTTATTTTTTGCCCCCATTAATAATATGTTAATTAAAAAATATTTTTGGTTGAGTTGGGGCTTGTTTAGTGGTGTACTTATTTTTTGGCTCTTAGTTCCACCAGTCTTAGCCTTGGAACCAGGAGCCCTTTTGTATCGCACTTCCAGTCAAGGGAAAATTTATGGTTTAAATACTGATGAACTTTTAGAAAGTCAGCTTGGTTTAGTAGCTAAAATTAATTCTGGACATGTGGGAATTTATGTTGGTCAAGAAGAGGGGGTTGACTATGTAGTGGAAGCCTTAGCTGGAGGAATTGTAAAAATGCCGGCTAAATATTTTGTTAATCAAGTCGAGACTGAAGAATTTTTAGGGGCTAAAATACCGATTATGGCTGATCCTTGGACGCGGGCTAAGGCAGTGGCTTTAGCTAAGTTTTTAGCTACTCAAAATTTAGCTTATGATTTTGATTTTCAAATCCAAAAAGGACCAGCTAGCGGTCAGTGGACTTGTGTTGGCTTAACAGAAAAAGTTTATGAGAGCGCTCACGCCCTTAGTCCTAACAGCTTAACCGCTTTGCAATATGATCCTGCTTATTATGCTGTTAACATCACGCCTGATGGTTATGATAATTTTAGTATTTATAATCAGCGAGGTGATGTTTTTTCTAGTCTTTGGGAGTTTTCTAAATTTGAAAAGCGGCGAGATATTGTTTTCCCTTTTCCAGAAATTATTGGTTTTAATGCCGGTAAAGAATATCGCGGCGAGCGTTATATTTTTTTACCAGCTACTCAATTTTTACAAACTAGCTTAAGCTCAGTTCCAGTTGATATTGAAATTAGCAGTGCTTTTTCTGATGGTGATATTCGCGGGAAAACCCCGAGTGCACTTATTGCTTTGCGTTGGAGTTTAATCAATAATCCGATGTCGACTATTAAAAGCACTGGCGATAAATTAGTTAATTTAGTTAGTGGTTTATGGCAAAAAAAGCCAGGAGATGAGGTTTTGTTGGTCGATGCTAGTTTAGGAGAAAATTCTTGGCCTAGTAGTCAGTTAGCCGGCGGGCAGTCAATTGACTCTTCAACCACTTCTCCAGTGGTCGTTTTAGGAGATGACAATACTGGTAGTTTAGCTAATCAAAATTTAGTTAATCATAACGCTCCGCCTCCTTCTAATCCGTCTGTTGGCGCGGCTAGTAATCCGTCAGTTTCCAGTTCACCTAGTTTTAGTCCTGATTCTTCAGCGGATTCTTCTTGGTCTTATCGACCACCGGCAGTTCCTCAGGTTATTAGTGTCCCGCCACCAGTCAATAATCAAGTTGTTAATAGTTCAAGCTTGGTTAGTCCTAGTGACAATGAAAGTGAAATAAAATTATTAATTTCCTTGGTGCATGCCGCCGGTGATGACGATTGGTTAGAAATTTTTAATTATTCTAGTCAGCCGATTGATTTAGCTGCTAGCGGAATTCGTTTAGAAAAAACTCGGCAAGCCGTCAGTCCTCATATTGTCCTTCGCTTTGATAGTGACAGTGATGCTCTTTATCCTGGTGGTCGAATTATTGCTCCGGGCGCTTCTTATTTAGTGGTCCGGGATGATGCTGATCCCAGTTTAATTGCCTTAGCCGATGCGGTTGGCTTACGTTCCGATTTTACTTGGGGAGAATCAGGCTACACAATTTATTTAGCTAAGGGCGCAGTCACCAGTGATGATGACCCTGATATAATTGATAAAGTCGGTTTTGGCGAAGCTCGATTTTTTAGTGGTCAAGGGCCGGCTCCAACCATTGACGAATATTATGCTCTTAGACGTAAAGCATTAGTCACTTCTACGGTTAACGATTTAGTTAGTGGTGGTGCTCATCAATCTTTACCACCAGTTTATAACAGTGGACATAATAATCAGGATTTTGTTCTTTGGCCTCTGAGTAATCAACTGTCAACTGATAATTATATTTCTGAAGAGGGAAGTGGGAATGGTTCTTCGTCTAATCAAGAAAATCAGACCGAGGATAATAATCAGAGTGAGGATGAGGAAGAAGAGGTTGAAGAGGAGTCAGAAGATAATAACCAAACAGATAGCGATTCAGCTGATAATCAGACAGATAATAATGAGGAAGAAGTTGAAGAAAATAATGATGAAGAAAATAATGATGAAGAAAATAATGATCAAGTAGAAGAAGAGACGGGCGACGGCAATCAAGCAGAAGAAGTAGAAAATATTCCACCCTCTTTATTAATTTCCAAAATTCACGCTGATGGTCTGGACGATTGGTTAGAAATTTATAATTATTCGGATGAAGCGATTGATTTAGCGGCTAGTAATTTTCGTTTAGCCAAAGCTTATCAGTCGCCCAATCCCAGTATTCTATTGCGATTTGGCAATGATGGCGACGCTCTTTATCCTGGTGGTTTAATTATTCCTCCGCACTCTTCTTATTTAGTGGTTCGTGATAAGGCTAGTGAGTTTTGGTTGTCTCAAGCTGACGCGATTGCTCTTCGTTCCGAATTTACTTGGACTGATTCTGGCTACACGATTTATTTAGCTACTGGACCAGTTAGCGATGATAATGATTTTGATATTATTGATAAAGTTGGTTTTGGCACAGCTGTATATTATTCTGGTCAAGGGCCAGCCTCGGCGATTAGTGAAAGTTATGCTTTAAGACGCAAAGCTTTAGCAACCTCTACAATTAGTGATTTAATCAGTGGGGGTGCTCATGAATTTTTAGAGCCGATTTATAACAGTGGTCATAATAATCAAGATTTTGTTCTTTGGCCCCTGAGCAATCAATTAAGTGTTGATTCTCAATCAGGTCTCTTTCTTGGATATTCACCCCCAGGATTTAGTCCTTTTATTTCAGAACCAGTCTTAGCCTCGCCGCAAGCTGATCATTTATGGCATTTTGATGAGTGTCAGGGTGAATTTGCAGTTGATGAGCTTACCCGTTCTAGTAATCAGCCTTTAAAAATGTGGGGCTTGCCTCCCTGGATAATTGATCGTTATGGTTGTTCTCGTCGTCTTCATTATACTCAGGAGCCCTTAGTGGTGGAGCTACCTCAACTACTTGATGGTAATAATTTAGCTCTCGCTCTTTTGTTTAAGAGTGCTGATGACTATTCTCGGTTTACAGTTCGTTTATTCGGTGGCCCAGAAGATCGTCAACTAAACGTACGTTTTTTTGTTGATTTAACCGAGTTTAATGCTGGTTTTCCAGGTTTGTCTGGCCGTTATTATCACCCCGGATATATAGTAGCTAGTGACTGGCAGCGGTTAGTAATTAATTTTAACAGCCAAGAATCTAGTCAGTCCTATTGGAACTTAGAAGTTAATGGTGAACAAAAATTTTATTCACTCTTTTCTGGAAATTTACCCCAGTATAAATTTTTAGAAATTAGTAATGATGGAAACTATGTTTGGTTTGATGAAGTGGCTGTCTGGTATCGGGGATTAAGCGCTGAAGAACGTTTAGCTTTAGCCACACCTGGTATTTTAGCACCCCCCTATCCTATTAGTCAGCAATTATTTCCTAGCTTGGAATATGCTTGGTTATTTCCTGAAGCTCAGGGTTATACCACTCAAGCAGCCGTTGGTGATCAAGATTTAGCGATAAACTTTAATTCTTTAGTCGTTAATGGTTATCAGGACAACGCTTTGCGTTTACTGCGCAACGATCCCGAAATTAATTTAACCCTGGAGCGCCCCTTGGCGGCTACTGATTTATCTTTATCTTTTTGGTATAAAAATGTGGCTGACCCCTCCCTGGGAAATGTTAAATTATTATTAGGTAATGACGAGCATGATTTGTTTGGTTTAGAATTGAATCCGATTCAGTCTTGGTATTTTTTTAATTATCATCACGATATTTTTCGGGAAGGGCAGTCGATCCCTAGCATCCCCAATGATGATGCTTGGCATCACATTGCTCTCGTTTATGATTCTTTTTTATACCGTTTATATTTTTATCTTGATGGCCAATTAGCCTTTAGTCGTCCTTATTTGCCTTTTGGGCAAGAAGTAGACTCCCTTAATCGCTTGCGTTTATTTTCTTCTGGTGGAACGGCTGATATCGATGAGCTAAAGATTTGGCAGGGAGCCCTGCAGGCGGCTCAGATTTTGCACGAGTATCAAGCTAATTAATAATATTTGTTTTGAAAGTTAATTAATTGTTTAAATTTTGATTTAAAAGAGAAGAGTTTTTTTTGATTTGTCTTGACTCTTAGTTTATCTTTTGTTAAACTAAAGTTAAACTATTAAATTAAAATTTATGAACAATTTAATTGGCTTAAAAGACTTAAGACTTAATATGGATAAATATTCTTCTGAGGTTCAAGCTGGAAAATCTTTTATTGTTTTAAAGCAAAACAAGCCTTTATTTAAATTAGTGCCAGTTAATGAGGATGATAATTGGGAAGAAGTAATTAATTTTACTAAAATTAAAAAAGGTGGGGTTAATCTTGATGAGCTTTTAGCGTCTTTGTAATTTTATGGATAAAATTAGTAAGGCCTTAAGTAATTTATCCAATAAAGATCGAGAGTTGATTAAAAATATTTTGTTAAAAATAAAAAACCATTCCTTAGATGGTCTAGACATTCAAAAATTAAAAGCCTATCATCAGATTTTTCGAGTTAGGAAAGGGAAGTGGCGGATTATTTTTAAAAAAGAGTTAAGTGGTCAATATATTATTTTAACGATTGAAAAAAGACGGGATAATACCTATCGTTAATAAATAGTTTGGAAGTTTTTTGATCAAGGTTTCTTTTATTGACAAATATATTAAAAAATGATATATTTATTTGAAATATTGAATTTTATTATTTGAATTAATTAACCATTTAGCTTTCTAAGTGGTTTTTTAAAACTTTAATTAAGGCCTGGAAAGTTCCTAAATAATTAAATTATTAGATTTTTTCCTTGATTTTTTGCGATTTTTTTAGTATGATAAAAGCGTTATTAGGGTAAGTGAGCGGTCGCTGTCTTTTTATTAAGGCAGAGGAAAGTCCGGACTTCACATAAAATGATGGTGGGTAACGCCCACCGGGAGTAATCCTAGGGAAAGTGCCACAGAGACAATACTAATTTGCCCCAGTTGCGCTCGTCGCAGCTATGGTAAGTGAAAGGTGAAAAGTTGCTTGGTGTCTTTGACTACAAGCAATGCCCGCTGGCAACAGCGGTGTTATGGTAAACCCCATCAGAAGCAAGAGCAAAGCTAATTACTTCGGTTGTTAGTTAAAAG
>CAYOTM010000028.1:0-7780 GCA_964406935.1 uncultured Gammaproteobacteria bacterium | reverse complement strand
CTGATCCCATCCCGAACACAGAAGTTAAGCCCTTCAGCGCCGATGATACTTGGGCCTGAGCCCTGGGAAAGTAGGTCGCCGCCGGAACAATGGTGTTTTTTTATAGAAAAACCACGATTAATCTTCGTGGTTTTTTTTATTTTACTTTAATAATCAGCAATGATAAGATAAAAATAAATCTAAGATATAAATTATATGCCACTTATTAAATCAATCTCTGGGATTAGAGGGACAATTGGCGGGCAGCCGGGTGAAAACTTAACACCCCCTGATATCGTTGCTTTTGTCTCTGCTTTTGCTAGTCAATTAAAAGAACAATTTGCTAACATTATTCAGCCGGTGGTCGTTGTTGGTCGAGATGGTCGAATTAGTGGACCGACTATTCAGGAATTAGTAATGTCAACTTTAGTTTTAAATGGTATTAAGGTTTTAGATTTAGGTTTAGCCACTACCCCCACAGTCGCAATGACTGTTATTCAGCAGTCAGCTCAAGGTGGGATTATAATCTCCGCTTCTCATAACCCCCAAACCTGGAATGCCCTGAAATTTCTCAATCATTTAGGTGAATTTTTACCAGAGATGGATGGCCAAAACTTATTAGCTTTAGCGGTTGATAATAAATTTAATTTTTCTGAGATTGATAATTTAGGTTCAATTCAACTATTTCCCACTGCGCTTGATAATCATCTCCAAGCGATTATTGATTTGCCCTTAGTCTTAGTTTCCAAAATTAAATCAACTAACTTTAAAATAGTGGTCGACCCTATCAATTCAGTCGGCGCCCTAGCTATTCCGCCACTCCTTAAATTATTAGGAGTAAATAATTTTAGTCTGATTAACGCTGAAATAAATGGTCAATTTTCTCATAATCCTGAGCCCTTAGACGAGCATTTAAGCGACATTAAACAAGCAGTGATTAATCAACAGGCTGATTTAGGAATTGTCGTTGATCCGGATGTTGATCGCTTGGCATTTATTGACGAAAACGGCGAGATGTTTGGTGAAGAATATACTTTAGTTGCCATAGCCGATTATGTTTTGAGAAATTATCATCCTTGTTGTTATCAAAAAATTAGTGTTTCTAATCTATCATCTTCGCGAGCTCTTAAAGATATCACAGAACAAAGAGGAGGATCGCATTATTTTAGTGCAGTTGGTGAAGCTAATGTGGTGGCTAAAATGAAGGAGACGGGAGCGGCGATTGGTGGCGAGGGCAATGGGGGAATTATTTATCCCCCCTTACATTATGGCCGGGATGCCTTAGTGGGGATTGCTCTCTTTTTATCTTTACTAGCTGATAGGAAAATAAAATGCTCAGAGTTAAAAAAAGCCCTGCCTTGTTATTTCATGATTAAAGACAGGCTCGAGCTCACTCCTCAGATTAATTTACCAGATTTACTCCAATTTTTAAGAAATGAATATCAAGCCGAAAAAATTACTGAGATTGATGGTTTAAAAATTGATTGGCCAGACTCCTGGGTCCACTTACGAGCTTCTAATACTGAACCAATTATTCGAATTTACGGGGAAGGTCTTAGTTTGCAGATAGTTCAACAAAAAATTGAGGAAATTAATAGAAAAATTTTAGCTTATATTAAATAAAATTATTCATTAATTTCTTGCTGTTTTAGTTTTAATTTTTTCCTATTTAATGCTAAAATAAAAGAGGAAACCTCATTTCCCTTTTTTATTTTTATTCACTATTATCAAGAAACTAATATGACTCAGATAATTATTATGGCTGCCGGCAAGGGCACTCGCATGGGCTCAAATGTTCCCAAGGTGCTAGTACCCTTAAAAGGTCGTCCAATGTTAGATTATTTACTAAGCTCTATTACGGCGATTTCACCGGAACTTAAAACTATTATTGTTGTTTCTCCGGAGAATAAAAAAGTTATAGCTGATGCTTTGCAAAAGTATGATGTAGAATATGCCATTCAGGAACAACAACTTGGCACTGGTCATGCTGTTTTGAGCGCCAAAAATTGTATCGATCCTCGCGCTAAAAATATTTTTGTGTTAAATGGCGACCACCCCTTTTATCGTTCAGAGACAATTATTAACTTTTCCCAACAACATAAAGGAGTTCTTTCAATGATTACTTTATCATTACCAGATTTTTCTGATTGGCGATCTATTTTTTCTCATTGGGGAAGAATTATTCGCGATAAAGAAGGTAATGTTCTTGGTATAAAAGAGTTTAAAGAGGCTAGTGAATTTGAGAAAAATATTTTAGAAGTTAATCCTAATTGTTTTTGTTTTGATAAAGACTGGTTTTTTGCCAATATTAATAAAGTGAAGGCCGACAACAAAGCTCATGAATTCTATTTAACTGATATGGTTAAGATTGCTACTGACCTTGGTCATAAAATAAAGACTTTTAGTATTGATCCCCAGGAAGCAGTGGGTATTAATAGTCCTGAAGAATTAAAAATTGCTGAAGAATTAGTTTAGTTTAGTCGCTAATTAATTAAATATTATGCGTCAAATTCTTGATCTTCATATTCACTCTCGATATTCGCGCGCTTGTTCCCCCCGTTTAGATTTATTAGCTATTGACAAAGCCTGTCGTCTTAAAGGAATTGATATTATTGCTAGCGGTGACTTTACCTACCCAGAATGGTTTGCTGGTTTACAAAAACAATTAGAAGAAGTTTCTTCCAATAATGGTTTATATCAAATCAAGGGTAGTGATGGTCAGATAAAGTTTATTCTTTCTACGGAAGTATCTCTAATTTATAAAGAAGGTGGAAAAGTGAGACGTTTACACCTAATGATTCAAGCTCCCAATTTATCAGCTGTCTCTGAACTCAATAAATATTTAGATAAACATTATAATATTCGATCTGATGGCCGACCAATCCTCGGAATCAAAGCCCCTGAATTAGTAAAATTGTGTTTAAAAATTCATCCCCAATTTTTAATTTATCCGGCCCATATTTGGACTCCTTGGTTTTCGGTGTTTGGTTCTAAATCTGGCTTTAATAGTCTAGAAGAATGTTTTCAGGAGCAAACTGCCAATATTTATGCTTATGAAACTGGTTTATCGAGCGACCCAGCGATGAATTGGAGCTTAAGTGCGCTTGATCACTTAACTGGTTTATCTAATTCTGACGCCCATAGTTTAGATAATCTCGGTCGAGAGGCAAATATTTTTAAGCTTTCCGAAATTAGTTATCAGGAAATATATCAAGTGATTAAAAACCAGGATAAAAAAGCTCTACAAGGCACAATTGAATTTTATCCCGAAGAAGGAATGTATCATTTAGATGGCCATCGCGATTGTAATTTTAGTTGTCAACCAGCCGAGAGCTTAAGATTAAACAATATTTGTCCAGTTTGTAAAAAACCACTCACGATTGGTGTCTTACATCGAGTTGAAGAACTAGCTGATAGACCAACTGATTTTGTTCCTGATAATACCCCGCCATTTTATCGCTTAATTGAACTTGATAAAATTATTGCTAGTGCCTTAGGAATAAAAAGTCGGCAAAGCAAGGCTGTTAAGAAATACTATAATTTTTTAATTGAATCATTTGGTCCGGAATTGTTTATTTTAATGGATTTAGATTTAAATAAAATGACGGCCGACATTAATCCGCGAATTATTGAAGCTTTAAAACGGATGCGCCAGGGAGATTTGCAAATTAAAGCGGGCTTTGATGGTCGTTATGGAGAAATTAATATTTTTTCCGATCAAAAAACAGCTAATTTGTCAGCTCCCTTAATTTAAATATTATGTTTTCTAATTTAAAACCCGGCCCTTTTCTGTTAATAATAATTTTGTTTTTCTTATTAGCTACTTTTGCGATTGTTAAATTTAGTTACCCTCAGGAAAATAGAAATTTAGATAAACGATCAAATGCGGTTGTTTGGCTGGTGGAATCAGGCAGCCAGTCTTTATTCGCTGTAGCTCATCGTTTTGTTTTTTTTAAATTTAATTTGAGCGAGCCGACAACAACCGCCAACGAAGATAGGCTGCTGGCTGAACAAATAGCCAGCTCAACAGACGAAAACATAAGTTTGCCCGAGAAGGATCCTGGTGATAATTTAGTTAACAATGATTCAGTCAGCGATAATTCAGGCAGCGAAAATTTGATTAGCGATAATATAGATAGTGATAGTCCAGTTAACAATGATCAATCAGATCAATCTTTAGAAAAAATTAATTTAACAGATAATGTTTGTTTGCTAGAAGATTTAAATCAATCAAGCACTATTAATAAAACTGAAAATTTAGAGTCTAAAAAAATTAATTGGCAGAACTGGAAAGTTATTAGCATCTTTAGAATTAATTGGCGTTGTTTGTGGCAAGAATATTGGCAACGGCACGCCGGTTGGTTAAATAATTAATAATTTGTGTTGTCTTGGCGATTCCTAGTTTTTAGTGTATAATGGGCTTATCCTGGGACCTTGAATAATTTCATAATTTTATTATTTTTTATTTAATATTAAATAAAAAATAGATTTAAAGATTATTTATTATTTATTGTTTAATTAGTGATTAAAACTCAGGTATAATCAAATAACTTATATTATTTGCGGTAGGCAGTGATTGGTAATTTATCAATTATCGCTAGCCATATATTTTATGTCAAAAGAAAAAAAAGTAGCTGAAGACAAAGTCTCAGCTGAGCATAATAGAAAAGAGGAGGCGGCTAGCTCCGCCATTGAACAGATTAAAAGTAAGTTTGGTGAAGGCGCCATTATGAAGTTTGGCGATGTCCGAAAAACTAATGTTGACGCTATTCCCACTGGTTGCTTATCATTAGATATCGCTTTTGGAGTCGGTGGTGTTCCTCGCGGTCGAGTAATTGAAATTTTTGGACCGGAATCTTCAGGAAAAACTACTCTGGCTCAACATATCGTGGCTGAAGTACAAAAACTAGGAGGCATCGCTGCCTTTGTTGATGCTGAACACGCTCTCGACCCTGACTATGCGGCTAAAATTGGAGTTAATATTAATGATTTATTAATTTCTCAACCAGATACTGGTGAACAAGCTTTAGAGATTGTGGAAACCTTAGTTCGTTCTAACGCGGTTGATGTAGTTGTGGTTGATAGTGTGGCTGCCTTAGTACCTCAAAAAGAAATTGAAGGAGAAATGGGCGATCAACATATGGGTCTGCAAGCTAGATTAATGAGTCAAGCTTTAAGAAAATTAACGGGGGCAATTTCTAAAACTAAAACTGTCGTAATTTTCATTAATCAAATTAGACATAAGATTGGAGTTTTCTTTGGTAATCCTGAAACCACCACCGGTGGTAATGCCTTAAAATTTTATTGTTCGGTAAGAGTAGAAGTACGGCGAGCGGCCCAAATTAAACAAGGTGAAAATATTATTGGCAATCGCGTTAAAGTTAAGATTGTAAAAAATAAGGTGGCCGCTCCTTTTAAGACCTGTGAATTTGATATTATGTATAATGAAGGTATTTCTGTAGCTGGCGATTTAATTGATACGGGAATTGTTTATGGAGTAGTTAAGAAAAGCGGAAACTCCTACACCTTTAAAGATTATAAGTTAGGAGTTGGCCGTGAAACTGCTAAAAAGTTTTTAACTGACTCTCCAAAAATTATTAATGAATTAAGACAAGCTATTTGGGCGGAAGTAAAAAGTAAGGCCGTTGAAAGTAGTGGTCAAAAAAAATAATTTTAAATAATAAATAAGCGCTGTTCAGCGCTTTTTATTTAGACATTTTATGTTATTTGTTATTTCTGTTGGGGGCTCTTTAATTTATCCTGACAGTGGACTGGATCATAAATTTATTAAAGTCTTTAGCGGCTTCTTAGATAAGCAGTTAAGTTTGGGTCATAATTTTTTATTAGTGACTGGAGGTGGTAAGTTAGCTCGTGACTATATTGCTGTAGCTAAAAAATTTAAAGCTAGTCGCGATCAACAAGATTATTTAGGAATTAGCGCTACTCGTCATAATGCCTTATTATTAAAATCAACTCTTGGCGCACGAGTTTATCCAGAGATTATTACCGATCCCAATATTAATCTCAAGTGGCGTCAAAAAATAGCGATTGCTAGTGGTTGGCGACCGGGTCGCTCAACCGATTATGTAGCAGTGGCTCTAGCTAAAACTTATCAGGCGAAATCCGTAATCAACTTGTCTAATATTGACTATGTTTATGACCGTGATCCTAAGTTGCCGGGAGCTAAAAAATTAAAAAAATTAAATTGGTCTCAGTTTAGAAAAATTGTTGGCAATAAATGGCGACCAGGCATTAATGCCCCCTTTGATCCGGTAGCTTCACGATTAGCCGATAACTATGGTTTAGAAGTAGTCGTCTTAAATGGTAAAAATTTAAAAAATCTCAGTCTTTATTTGGCCGGCAAGGAGTTTAAAGGGACCATCATTAAAGATTAATTGTTAAAATATTTTATTGCTTGACAATTAATCCCTGATAAATTATCATAAATATATTATGAAACATTTATTAACAAAAAATTTATATATTATTATTTGGAACTTAAGCAAGGGCCATTTTTTGTTTGTAAAAAATTTATCATCATAAAATAATTTATCAAATATCATAAACAAAAAACTGGGCCCAATTGCTCAGTTTTTTTATTATTTATAGTTCTTTTAAATTTCTCTTGTTTGTTTAACCCTTAATTTTTAAAAAATGAAAAATGAAAAAGAATCTTTTCCCGAGCAAGTGTTTCCTGAGCACGTTGGATCATTCATGAATGATTTTGATTGCGACGATCAAGTCGCTGACCATAACAAAACGATTAATAATCAAACACCGGGATCACCTCCTGAAAATTTACTGGATAAAAATAGTAAATCCATATCTTTAAACATTGGAGCCTGGGCTCTAGCGAGAGGAAGAAGGTATTAATGTGCCAAAAAGGGAGTCTTAATTGACTCCCTATTTTTTTAATCTATTGTTTTTTATTAGTTTATGAGTTATCAGTAAGCTGTTTAGCGTCTATTTCTAGACGTTTAAAGACTTCTTCAATACTACCCTCACCATCAACATTAATTAGCCGTTTATTTTTTTCGTAATAAGTAATTAGTGGTTGGGTATTTTTGCAATAAGTAAGCCAGCGGCGTTTAACGTTGTCTGCTTGATCGTCTAAACGTCCACGACTAGCTAAGCGATTAACAGTTTCTTTTTCGGATACTACCAAGTTTAAAACCATAATGTTTTCTGCCCCTAAAAGATTATCTAAAAAATTAGCTTGAATTAAGTTTCGGGGATAACCATCAAGTAAAAATATTTGTTTAGGGTGATCGACTATAAATTGAGCAACCATTTGATTAACCATCTCATCAGAGACTAATCCGCCGGCTGTCATGATATTATTTATTTCACTTTGACTAATTCCTTGATTAATAACTAATTCTCTTAGCTGTTGTCCAGTTGATAAATGAATTAAATTTAATGATTGACTTAATTTTTCTGCTTGTGTTCCTTTACCAGCCCCTGGCGGCCCAAAAATGATTAGATGTTTCATAAAAAATAGCGTTGTCTAAATTATTAAAATTTTTAAACCATCAAGTAGTTTTACTTGATGGTTATTAAATTGCTTTACATATTTTAGTGCGCCCAGAGGGATTTGAACCCCCGACCATCTCCTTAAGAGGGAGTTGCTCTACCAGCTGAGCTATGAGCGCTCTCAATTATAAAAATAAAAAATTAGTGGCTGAGGAGGGGCTCGAACCCTCGACCTTGGCGTTATGAGTGCCACGCTCTAACCAGCTGAGCTACCCAGCCAACTAACCAGTAATTGGTTAATTTATACCTAATTCTAACTAAACTCCTG
>CAYOTM010000027.1:0-7785 GCA_964406935.1 uncultured Gammaproteobacteria bacterium | reverse complement strand
GTCCAATGAAAATGTTTCGGTGGTCGGTTATGCCTCCAGTAAAGATGGTTTTAAAATTGATAAACGCTTAAATTATCCAGTCTATACTCCCCGGGAAGATTTTGAAAAGGGACCTGATTTATCTGGTTGCGAAGATGCCCGAATTGTTAAAATTGGCAATCTTCTCTACATGACCTATACCGCTTATAACGGAATTACTCCCCGAGTTGCCCTAACCTCAATTAAACCAACTGACTTTTTAAATCACGAGTGGAACTGGGCAAAACCAATTTTAATTAGCCCCCCTAATGTTGAAAATAAAAATTGTGTAATTTTTCCAGAAAAGGTTAAGGGCAAGTATGTTCTTCTTCATCGCCCTAACAATAAAGATATTTGGATTGATTTCTTTAGTGATTTAAATTTTAAAAATAAGTTTTTAGGAGGTAAGGTTTTATTTTCTCCCCGCCCGGGCCGTTGGGATTCTTTAAAAATTGGAGCGGCTGCCTCACCAATTAAAATAAAGGAGGGCTGGTTATTAATTTACCACGGTATCTCATCTACAAGTCGTCATTATCGGGTAGGCGCCGCCTTGCTTGATGCTCATAACCCCCGAAAAGTTTTAGCCCGCACTCTTAGCCCCTTATTATCGCCCCAAATGAATTATGAAGAAGAGGGACAAGTGAGAAACGTCGTCTTCCCTTGTGGAGTGGTTAAAGATAAACAAAAAATAATTATTTATTATGGCGGAGCAGATTCAGTCGTTGGCGTAGCTTCAATTTCACTAGCCAATATAATGAAGGCCCTACTAGAAAAATAATAAAATAGCTTAAAAAAAAGACTATCACGACGATAGTCTTTTTTTAATAATTAAATTGTTTTTTAAAAAAATTAGGGCCAAGGGTTGATTTCGGTTAAGCGGCTACCAAGGGTTTTTAGTTGATAAACCTTCCAGGAAATTTCTCCAGTACTAAATAAATTAAGAGCAACTGCTAAACCCTCCTGAGTTTCTGGAGAAAAATATTGATCAAAAATAAAATTACCTAAGGAATAAAAAATTGGTTTCTCTTGATAAGTTTCGTAATTTTGAATAACGTGAGGATGGTGGCCAATAATCGCATCAGCCCCGGCGGCAATCATTTTTTTGGCTAAATTACTCTGGCTCTGACTAGCGATTGCTTGATATTCAATTCCCCAATGAGGACTAACAATTAACCAATCAACCTCTTCTTTGGCTAGCCTAATTTTTTCTAAAATTTTATCCTCGGAAATATTTTTATAAACAATACTAAAAGCTAATATCGCTAAACGCTGATTATTGATCTCTAAAATTACTAAAGAGCAATCATCCTCAGTTAGGACTGGCGGTGAATTATTGGCCGCTAAATTAATTACCGGAAAATCAGAGCTCGGCGACAAATAAGCATCCTGACAACCAACATAAGAAAAACCAAGGTCACTTAAATTTTGATAAGTTTCGATAATTCCCTGCCGTCCCTGATCAGCTAAATGATTATTGGCCAGGAGAAAAAAATTAAAGTTATAATTTTTTAACTGCTCAATTATTTCTGGGGAAAAAGCAAAATCATATAAATTAGCTGGCAAATAGTGAGCTCCCTGATTGCTAACCGCTCCTTCTAAATTAGCCAGTACCAAATCATAGCCATTAGTGAAATCTTGGTCTAATAAGAGTTGAAATAAATTATCCAATCCATCACGGGCGATTTTTTCTCCCACATGACGATCAAGCATTAAATCGCCAAAAAATAATAATTTAATTGGCGGTTGATTAATCGGCAGGGTTTCCGTAAAATCCTTGTCAGACCAGTCTTCAGAATAATTATCTAAAGAATCTGATCTATCACTTGGGACAGTGGTTTTATTAGATAAAACTAGCAAATCAGCCGGTGACTGCAGGCGACCAGTAAATATTTGAGACCAACTAAAAAATAGGCCACCACTAGCGATAATTAAAATAATTACTAAAATGAAGATTTGACGATAATTAAATTTTGGCATTATTTAATTTTAATACTTTTTTAAATAATTGTCTATTAAAAATTAAGCGGTGTATTTCTCTAAAATTAAATAAAAAAATGAGCAATTAACTCGTTTTTTATCAGTTTTCTAAAAATTTTCTTACTTCAACTTAACAGCTGTTCCGTAAGCCAGCATCTCAGAAGCGCCAGCCATCACCATTGAAGTGGTAAATCTTACTCCAATAATTGCTTCCGCTCCCAAATCAATCGCTTCATTAACCATCCGGTTATAAGCTTCATCACGAGCTTGTTTGGTCATTTCCGTATAAGTTTTCACTTCGCCGCCAATAATATTACGCAGGCCGGCACCAATATCGCGACCAATATTGCGAGCCCTAACTGTGCTCCCTCGAGCCACCCCTAAAATTTCACTAATTTCCTTGCCTGGCACTTGAAAGCCAGTAGTAATAATCAATTTGCTCATAAATTTATCATTAATATTTAATCTTCTTGTTTTTTAATTTCCTCAATATCGTCTTCTTGATCATTAAAAATAATAAATATCCCAATAATTAAAAAGAAGAGACCAATTAAGATAGTAAAAAGATCAACTCCTGGAATATTTATAATTCCTAAAAAAATAATAAACCAAAAGGCTAAGGCAATCGCCACCCCGCCAGTAATATAACGACTTAATTTACTCATATAATTTATTGTAAAACTTATTGCCATTATAGCAGAAAAAAATAGGGAAATAAAGATTTAATAAAGACTTCTGAGATTTAATAAAAAACGGGAATCCTTAGGTTCCCGTTATAAGTGTTGTTTAAAAAATTATTTTTTTGCAAAATTGAACTTCACAGACTCGCTCCAGGGGGTACCACTGAACATGCCAGCGCTCCCAAAGTTCACTTTAAGACTGCCATCAGGCAGAATAGTGACAGAGTTAACGCTAAGATAATCCTTAGTGTTTTTGGTGTTAATCAATTCTTTGTATTTCATGTTTCCGTCTTCAAGCCAGACGGCGTAGGCGGTATCATAGCCGTAATCACGGCCATCCTCTGCCAGGCGGACAACCACACACACATCTTCCCTGTCTGGAGGAAACGTTGGGAAGTATGTATTATCACAACCAAAAAATGGTCCGACTCTGTCAATTAGCCGCATAACGGCATTTGGATCAAGTTTTTCTGCCATTTTCTTTAATTTTTAAATTACTATTTATTAAAACAACAACTATATTATAGCATATTTTATATTATTTGTCAATGATAAAAAATTAAACTATAAATTAAAAAGACTAACCACTGGTTAGTCTTTTAAAAATTGGTTTTTAGTAAAAATTAACTCTTAATATTTAAAGCCTTATCAATGTCTTCTTTGCTAATCTTTTTGGTGCAGAAAAACCAATCATGGCAATGGATATCTTTGTTGTTATCCATTCTTTCCTTAGCTACTCCACAAGAACCAGCAGTTGGCACAATAACATCATCGCCGGGTCGCCAATCAGCTGGCAAAGCAACTGAAAATTTATCAGCAACCTGCAGGGCAATTAGGGCTCGGTAAAGTTCATCAAAATTACGACCCAAACTTAAAGGATAATAAATAATTGTTCGAATAATTCCCTCGGGGTCAATAAAGAAAACGGCTCTAACTGCCTTAGTATTGCTTTCGCCAGGTTGCATCATGCCATATTTATTAGCCACCTCCATAGTAATATCTTCAATTAAAGGAAATTTAACTTCAACATCCTTCATCCCTTTATATTCAATTTTTTCTTTAATAGTTCTAAGCCAAGCAATATGACTATATAAACCATCAACTGATAAACCGACTAACTGACAATTAGCGGCCTTAAATTTATCCTCCATGCTAGCAAAAGTCATAAATTCTGAGGTACATACTGGAGTAAAGTCAGCAGGATGACTAAATAAAATTACCCAACTGCCTTTATATTGTTCCGGGAAATTAATTTCCCCTTGAGTGGTTACTGCCTTAAAACTGGGAGCTTTATCTCCAATTCTAGGCATAGAAGTAGCTTGTTGTTCATTATTTTCCATAAATTTTATTATTAATTAATTATTAATTGATTATTTTAATTGCCTTGCCTCGAATTAAAGCATCAGCAATTTTTTGATAAGCTGAATAAAGAGTCCGTTGATAAGTACTGGTAGAAATTTCCATTTTTTGAGCAGCTGCTTGTTGGTCTAAGTTTATTAAATGGCGTAAACGATAAGCTTCTAGCTCTTCTCGACTTAATTCAACTACCTCAAGTTGCCTCATCGGCTGACCTTGAGGTTTAAAATAGCTAACTCGAGGATTAAACATTACTCGCCGCGACATTCTTGGTCTAGGCATAAAATTAACTGATAAAGATTATAAAAACTATAACAAATTTATTAATTTCTTTCAATTTTAGATAAAAATCTAATTAACTATTATTATTTTATTTTTGATCCTTAAGAGTCTTAATTTCTTCTTGAATTATTTCTAATTCTTCTTTTAAACTTTTTTCTTCTTCTTCTAAAGCTGATAATTCATTTTTAGGGGAAATAAATCTTTGACGATTACAATAACCCAAACCTCGGCCAAAACCTCTTCTAAGACCAGCCTCGGAAGCAAAACAATTACCCATTCTTCGTCCAGTGCCAGGGCCTTCACCCAAGGGACCACTACCATTTAATCTTGGCATAAATTTAGTAATTAATTTAATTTATTAATTGACAATTCGACCTTGATTATTTGTCTATTATGAGTATATACCCATAATAATTATTTGTCAAGAAATCTTTAAAAATAAAAAACGCTTAAAATTTAAGCGTTTTCCTTTGATTAATCCTTTTTATAGGGATTAAAAAAATTTTTGAAAAATCGACGAAGAGATTCTAAAAAAGGGTAGTTAGGTTCTTTCTTTTTAGCCTGAAGATATTTTTCATACTCTTCGGGAGAAAGATGTTTGGCAAAATATAAGTCTTTTTGTTTTTCAAGCTCTTGAGAATCAGTAATCATGGTCAACTCCTTTCTTTTTTTATTAAATAATGAACTAATTATTTGCAGATTAACATAATCAAAAAAAATAACAATTAAGTTAAACAAAAAAAATATATCACAAGATATACTTTTGCTAAATTAAATTTTTAGAACTAATTACCATTTTCCCACCATGCCAGCTGCCTCTCGGATGGTGCTATTAACCAATATAGCCATTAAACAGAAGAATAGAGTCTGACTTACTCGTATTCTCCTGATTATAGCTACGAGCTAAAGTCCTGTCCAAAGAGGCGGCTACGGCATCTTTGGGAATATAATTATAGTATATCTTTTAAAAAAGTCAAGAGGGTAATAAAAAAGTCAAAAAACAACAAAAAAATTAGGAGACGGGTTTAAAAAATTAAAAACCCATCTCGTGAGAAAGGGTAATTAGAAGTAAATTTAAAAAATTTAAAAACCCCTCCTAAAAAGGAGGGGTTCCTAATATATCGTTTCCTATAAATAATTATTATTCGCAATTCGCAACTCCCTACTCCAAACATTCCTTCATTTTGATTGGCCAATAAACTGGCTAAGTTAAGGAATTATTTACAGGCAGAACTTTTACTTTTTGCAAATAAAATTATTACTTTTTAAAGTCAACTAATAAATACAATCCTCTATCCGTTCATTTCCTCGTTTAATGACACTATCGCTAAAATTGATGCAAACTTGTCATTTTTGTTAAAAAATAAAGAGAAAAGCGTAAACTGCTTTGTTTCCGAAAGCCCTGGAGTTTTAATTGATAAATTATCAATTTTTTATATCAGAAAAAGCGAACTTAAAAAAATATTAAACATTATCACAGATGATAATAATTTACTAGAAACATACCAAAAGAAACTTCTTGTCGTCAGCAAGCAAATTAACTACCTAGAGTCATACCTAAAAAAATTCATTGAAAATATAAAAGATAATAAAGTTTTCTTTAAAACTTTTGAGCCAGTCAAAATTTATAATGAACCTAAAATCAGAGATTATATAAACAAGTTAAACGATACTAAAACTAATTCTTGAATCGACAAATAAAAATAGTGGGGTAAAGATAGGCATCAGCATTGGTAATAAACTTTAAATTTATTTTCTTAACTATTTTAAAATCTGATTGTGTAATAACTTTTTTTATTATTTCACCTTTACTGGTGTAAATCGCCAGAGTTCCCTTGTCATTTAAGACATCCTGAGCATAATCAATAAAACAACGATAAAGACTCTCTAAATCTTCAAATTTTGAAATTAACATACCAAATGGCAGATCAGAACAGATAACATCAAATCCTCCCAGCTCCGGTTTGTCAAAAATATCAGCTTCTTTAAGTCTTATTTTTCTGATTAATCCGGCTTCTTTAATATTCTTCATGGCCAAAGTAAGATTTTCTTTACTATTATCAAAACCAACCAATTGCTTAATGCCTGGATAACACTGACCAGCTTCAATGAGTAAAGTTGCACTTCCAGAAAAAACATTCAGATACGAATTAGTATTCTCCAAATTACATAAAGAATTCAAAGCATAAGCGATTGTGGGATTCATCGCTCCCTCCATATTCTCTACCCTATAACTCCTAACTGACAACGGTACTTTTGTTGTTTGAATCCCGATTTCCCAGGTATAGCCTCTCTTTATTATATGTATTTTCATATCCGAATCATCCTCTTCTTCGGTTAATCTATGCGTTTCTTGAATATAATCAGCAATACTGCGCACCTCGAGAGAACCTGCTCCAGCACAAATTATTTTAAATGTTTCAAAATCTTCATTATCTTTTTTTATCATGGCAATAATATCCCCAATAATTGATTTATGATTTGAAAGATAATACGGATTATATTTATCGTTTCTAGCTATTATAAATACTCGCAAAACACTGCGAAGATTATTAAGTAAAGAAAAATCTTCAATAAACTCGAAATAAATACAGTCTTCTTCTGTTTTTATAATATTAATATTGTTATATTGCTTCAGCTCATCCAAAACAACATCAAGCAAGCCAACAATAAATTCTATTTTTATCTCTAATCCAGCGTTATTCATAGTTTTGTTTAATTTGATTAAATACTTTTTAACAGTCAGTCTCTCCATGCAAAACTCTTCACGGCAATTAATCTCTTCTTCTCTAGAATTATAGTTGCAAAGCTTATGCCTGTTTTTATCATAAATCTGGAAAATATACTCTGACACTTTTATATAATCTGGGCGGGTTGCTCCGAAAATAACAAACGATTTCTTTTTAAAACTCTGAGCGATTACTGCCGGGCCAGAATCATTGCCAATAAATAAATCACAATGCTTAATCAAAGAAATCATATCTTCAAATGGAAGGTGCCCATTTTCTTGGACACATTATCGATGGGGCAATTGATATTACCGACTGTACATCGCGGGGAGCATTTTTAATTTAATATATATTCTACTGTTATCATACTGATGAATAATTCTATAGATATTATAGACCAATTCCCCCAAAATGTCTTTATTAAACTTAAATAAATAAAATTCTCCCCGGGGTCGGATACATCGAAATATTTATTAGCCAAAAAATCCATGATTTTACGTCACCATAGCGTCACACATTCATTAAAAAACCTAATTTATTATGCCCCTTTTTAACAAAAAATAGGCTAATATTAGCCTATTTAATGCTTGCAACGTAAAAACACCTTTGGTGTTCACGTGGCCGCGTGCAAAAATAAAAACAGCCTAAGGGCTGTTTTTACTTTTGTTTTACGCGGCTCGGGGTCGCAGACGATGTTCGAACTAGTTTTTAGATAGTAATTAATATTTTTATAAGCTAACTAA
>CAYOTM010000026.1:4499-9287 GCA_964406935.1 uncultured Gammaproteobacteria bacterium | reverse complement strand
CACAAAATTAAAAACAACTTAATTCTCTCCTATTTAGTTTTCACTTAATTCCGCCTGCAAACTAATTTCTTGGCCCAAAGTCAGGGGCTCAATTTTTTTTAACAAGCGCGGTTGCCAATTTTTTTCAATAATTAACTGACTAACCGTCGGATTATTTAATAATTCAGTTAAATCATTCACCTCCAACGAGACTTGTAAATTTTTAATCATTAATTGCGAATAACCAATTTGCCGTTGAGCGGTTACTAATCTTTGCTCTAAATCAAGCAAGCGATCACTATCCTTAGTTTTCAAATCACGGGCTAATAAATTTTCCATAACGCGACTAATATTACCAACCGTTAATTCGTAACGGGCCATTCGTCCCTCTTCCAAGCTAATTGCATGCTGAATTAAAGGAATTAAGGTCTGTTTAGTAGCTTGTTCATAATTATCAATAATTTCCTGGGCACTAACCAAGCGGGCCACCTCGCCATGACGATTATGGGCGTAGATAAAGACCACTTGGCAATTTTTCTCGACCGATTTATCTTTCAATTTAGTCAAAATATCCCAATCTAGACCCTGGAGCGGTTCATCAGTAGCCACTAAAATCAAATTCTTATCTTGGTCTTTAACTGCAGGTAATTTTTCCAAAGCACTAATCACAGCATGAATCGCTCGTTCTTCATGATTACCATCCTTATCCATTTTAGTAATAAAATCAACCACCTGTTGTTTATTTTCCAACTCCTGAAAATCATTCAAGCGATCAGAAAAAGTCGCTAAGTTTAAATTAGTTTCTCCTAAATTATCTTGAGCAGCAATTAGCTCGGCAATTTGCTGATAACTCAAATTCATTGACGGACTATTATCAACCAAAAGGTTGACGTGTTTATATTCCTCCCAATTAGTCAAAATTCGTTTATCCAGTTGAAGTTTAGCCCCCAATTCAGTGTTTAAAGATGGCAAGTCTCTAAACTCAACCAAGTGAGGGGCCAGTAAATCAATCGATACCCGACGACAAGCCTTTAATAATTCCAGATAAGCCGCCGGATCAGTTTTTTTAAGCTCCTCCAATTCGGCTGGCTGATAATAAGTATCTGTGGCTGGATTAATTAAATCAGTTAAATAAGTCACCCCTTTTTCTGGGCCATTACTTGACTCGGGAATATCAACCACGAACAGTTTAGTTTGCAATTTTTTAATTTGTTCAGCACTCAAGCCACTGCTACTAAAATCATAATTAAGCAAGCTGGTCTGTAAAATTTTCTCCGCCGCCGCAATTCGCGCTAAAGATAATTTCTCATTACTTCCCTGCCAATCCTGATTAGTAGTGGGCCGCTCGTCACTAGAGCCAAAAATTCTGAACTCAGTGGCCATCACCATATCAAAATTATCAGGCGTCACTTTACTTAAAAATTTAGAAAACTGCTCAATAATTTGGGCTTGATTATCAGCCGAAATTTCATCTTTATCCGTTTCATAATAATTAATCAATTCTAAACGCGAATATTTTTCCAGTTCCAAAAATTCCGCTTCCAGGTCTTTAAGATCACTAGGTTCAAGTTCTTGGTCTGGTCCTTCGGCAGATTTTAAATCTTCCGGAGTGACTTGATAAGTAGTGCCCGAAATTTGATTAACAAATTCAACCGGCTCTTCTGATTGATTAATGTTTTTATCAACTAAATTAGATTGACTGAGAGCCTTGGCTTCAGGGGCAAACTTCAAAACTAACATTAAAGCAAGCAGAGAGGATTTTACCGCTGTTTTGTTAGCCACCTCGCGCCACCAACTATCATTACTAGGATTATCTAAATCAACTAAAGATTTTTCGAGAGTCCTGGCTAAGTCCTCGGCATTCGCACTAAGAGCAATTTTTTTCTCTCCCAAAAAAGCCGCTAGTTCATCAATTTCCATTCCACTAACTTGCTCAATCTCCAAGGGCGATAAATGGCCGCTTTTTAATAATACCAATTCTCGCAAATCAGTCAGTACTTGATTAAAGTCCGGCTGTTTGACAGCTGTTTCCGTTAAGGACACCTCGTCTAAGGCCGGCTCGTGATCAGTTGCTGATTTAAACGTTTCTTTAACCTTTTTCTCCGGTCCCTCCCCGACCAAAGAATCTTTTTTGAAAAAATTAAACATATTTTTAAACTTATTATTATTTACATTATAGCACAGACCCCCGGCCTTTTACACTAGTAAAAAATAAACCTCGCTTAGAAAAAAACGAGGTTAAAAAAGAACACATTCGCTCTATAAATCAATCAGCAAACCATAATCTTGAAATTGAATTTCAACTAATTTAATTTCTGCTGAACCAATTTCATTATTAGGTAAAATCCGAGAAACTTGCAGTTTAGCGAGACCCACCGGCGAAACATATAAATTATCCACCTGGTAAACATCGTTGGGGAAAAACATCCAAGCTTTTTGACCAATTTCTAATAATAGCAGCTCTGTCTTCAGATTACGGACAAAAATGGGGTAAGCAACAAAATTGCTTAATTCAAAGCCAAATTCAGAAGCTTCAATATAACCAAAACCATGACGAAAAATCAGCGATGATGGTTCTAGTAATAATTCCAAGGCATAAAGCTCTAGACGATCGCCCGGAGCAAAATTTAAAGGAATTTGAGAAAGGGGCGACAGAGTAATAGTTTCCTCGTTAATAACCAGCGTCCAGTCGTGAAAACTGTTATTAATTAATGCTTGAGGGGGCTGGGCAGATATTTTAACCAGGCACAAAAAAAAGAGAAAAACGGCAATCGTAATAAATTTTTTCATTTATACGAGTTTAAAGATGAATAAATACAAAGAACAATTTAATCATTAATCTTAAAGATAATTTTCATTTATGTCAAGAAGTGAGAGTGGCAATATTATTGACAAAATATAAAATATATGCTTTAATTAAATGATTATTGTTCATTTTAAACCCTCAAAACCAAAAAATCATGAAAAAATTCAAAAAAAACCCCATATTCTATTGGGGAATCTTTTTCGGCGCTTACTTTTTAATTTATTTAATTATCAGTGCCTTTCCCCTTCCCTCCATTCGCCTGGAAAAAGAACTTGACCAATTTTCAACGGTAGCCAATGCTCAATTAGAAAACAAGGTTGACCAATCGTCGTTCGGAGTCAATGACCAAGAAGGAGATGAATATCTCACTCAAACCGGAGAAAGGGTCACTTACAAAAAAATTGAACTTTTTTATGGAGCCTGTCTGGAGGCAGTAATAATCTACGGTACTGAAAATTATCAATTCAGCCGATTTATTTATCGGGCCCCAGGAAGTATTCAAAAAAGACCGTGGGTCTATGATAAGCTGAAATTCCAACAGAAAGAAGAAGCTCGAGTTATTTTAAATCAACTTAGGCAAGAGCTGAAATTACAAAAATAAACCAAAAAACAAAAAAGCAAGAATCAATCTTGCTTTTTTCTTTTAATAAATTTGTTTATTTAATTTAGATGTCTCTGGGGGCCAGTTAACTACTTATAATTAACCGCTTGTTGTTTACTTTTTATATCGGCGGTTTGGTCATTTTTCCCAGTCGCTACCTACTCATTTTTCCCAGCCTCTACTTGCTTCTTTAATTTCTGACCAAATTCCTCAATATTTTCCAGAGTAACTAATAGTTTTACGCGAATAAAAGAAAAATTAGAATTATTTTTTGAAACAAACATCTTGCCATAATCAGGCTCAAAGGCATATTTACCAACTGGCAAAATTTGATTGGGCAAGAAATATTTAACATATTTAATTTGCTTAGTCTGCGGATCTGGAAACTGGTCAATAAAAAATAATTGACGACGACCATTAAATTCTTCAGCCGCAAAAACGCCCTTATCCATTTGGTCTTCTTGAATTTTTCTCCAAGCCCCTTCTTGAGCAACTTGAAGAATATTTTTTTTATTCAATTCATCGCCGGTAAGCATTTTAGGGAGCTCGCGCTCGTTCGCTTCACGCTTATCCCGAATTCGTAAAAAATCCAAACATTCCTCTTGTAATCTAATGTCCTCTTCCGAATATTTTGGAACATCATCAAAGCTGGGATCACCAGTCATTTTATTTTTCAAAGAATTAATTTCCTTGTCCACACGAGCTAACTCTTTGCTAAGATGCTTAACATTCGCCTGATAGAGAGCCCAATCTTTTTTGGGATCATATTCGGGAACTTCAGAGACTGACTTATTTTCAGTAGTAGAATAAACTAAGTCGTGATTGCCAGCCAAATCAGGGCGATCAAAACGACGAAAACTATCATTATGAGAGACTAGGGTCTCCATTAAAGTTCGGCGCTCACGATATAGTTCAGGCAAACTAGTCTGTTCACTTTCAGATAACTTTGCCCATTCAGTTTTATTAAAAGGCAGACCAGCGGGATTGTCATTGATTAATAAACTTTCATAATAAACAGCTAATTCTTGATGACGACGATGGTCGTTATAATTATCAGTAGAATATTTTTTATTAGCATTTTCTTTTTGGGAATTTTCTTTCTTTGGCGGTTGAAAATCTAAGTTGCGTAGTAAATAATAACTTTGAGAGGCTATTTCTCTTAAGTCATCTTTATCTTCAATATTATATTTAGTCATTAAATCTTCTGGTGACGGTTCAAAGTTTAAAGATTGACTAATTTCCTGATCTTGTTTGGTCATTTCAAAATCATCGGTATAACCAAATTGATCTGGAGTCATATAGCCAAAGCCAGCCGGTAAATCACTTAAATTTCTCGGATCCTCTCTGACGCCATCTATTCGATCGACTGGATCTTCACCGATATTTTCTTGATAATTTGTTT
>CAYOTM010000026.1:0-4489 GCA_964406935.1 uncultured Gammaproteobacteria bacterium | reverse complement strand
AAAATCCAAAATTCATCATATTTTTTGTGTTAAAATTAATAAAATTTAAGAATAAAAGGGGTAAATGATTATTTTTATCCCCCTATAAAATATATTATAGCATAAAATTTGGTGTTTGTAAATGAAAGGACAGTAATTAACTCGGTTATTTCAGGAAATAATTTAAGAAAAATGAGGATTATAAATAGTGAGGTGATAATTAATTCCGTTATTTAGAAAATGACTTAGAAAAAAGCCCAAGATAAAATCTCAGGCTTAAAAGGAGACGGAAGCAAAGAACAACAAATTTAAATAGATTTAAGGACAAAAAATGGCTAGTTTAATAAAAAACTTTTAAGTGAAGGTCACTGAGCAGGTTGGTCAGAGTTACTAAGCATGGCAGCCGGGCAATTATCGAGACTAAAACGATAGTCCAAGTGGGCCCAAAACCAACCCCAACGCTTATTTTCCTGATTAAAACGCAAACAGCGCACAGTCTCTTTTCCGCCCGAAGAAAAATAAATTGTTCCCCAGAAAAAAACAAAAACATTTTTCCAGTCGGACGGAATCAAATGATGGTGCTGAAGTAAATAATCCAAAACATTGGCATTTAAAACTGGGGATTCCCCCAATTTCTGATATAAGTATTCGCCAATCCTCTTACTGCCAGCCTGTTCTTTAAACTTAAACAATACTACTTTTTCCGGTTGCCATTTCCAGACCCCCATTTTCAAATGACTTTTGAGTGACCAGTTCTGAGGAACACATGGATCAGAGTCACAATCAATTAAGTGCTCTGGTAAAGACAGGGTCGCCCGGCCATAAAGCAATTCGCGAATGGCCGCTAGTTGCGGTGAATGTTGTAGTTTAGTAATTTCATTGGCAGAAAAGCCGGCCTTTTCGAGGGCATCGCCCAGTTGGTTCATTTGACCAATTGAATACAAGTTTGACATTGTCAACCTCCTTATTTTTTAGTAACCCGTTTAATAATAAACTCGTTACCAGTTAAACTGTTCTCAAATCTTCGTGATTTTGCTACAGCTAACAGAGGCCAAAATTTAGCCACTAATAGCTATAGCAATAATTATAAAGAACAAAGAAGCGGTTCATTTTATTTAATAATATTTATTTATTTTTGTCAATGTTTAGAGATGAAAAGTTATTTTCTAACCCGTCTTTGACAAAAAAATAAAAAACTATTAAAATAAACCAACAGTTCATTTTAATTTTATCGTCATGAAAACTTATCGGCTTAATCCTCCGGTAAACTATTCTTTGAGGCCTAAAAGATTGGACCCCCCAATTTCGTCAATTCTCTTTTTAAATAAAGATTTTCGCCAACTTAGTTATCCTCTCAGATTTAGCCCGCGGCTACTTAATAGTTTGCTCGCTTCCGGAGCCCAAAATTTTTACGAATTAATCACCATGATTAAAGAGGGGGAGTCAGCCAAGCTCACGATGTTTGGACAAAAATCCAGACAAGAAATCAACCGCATATTTAGAAAACAAAAAATAGACCTTCAATGGTAAATTAAAAAGCCCTCAGTAATTGAAGGCTTTTTTTATTGAAAAAAGTTCAAAAATTTAGGGGCCTAGGTAACCCCCCGATTGTGATTCGACAAGATTAAAAATAAATAGGATCGCGCCAATAATTATCAATATCCAGATCAGTGTTAACACCAGGTCGCTGAAATCACTACTGTTGTCCACAAACAGAGGACTAGGATTTTCGTTTTTTTTGTTTTTTTCTTTCATTTTTTTCCTCCTTTTATGGTTCTGCTCCGAGCCCAGAACTATAACCATTATGGTTATAGCCAAAAAATGGCTAAATATTAATCATCTTTTGGCTATAACCAATAGGGCGGGCTAATTTTTAAAGATCAATTTTTTATCTTAGGAAAGATATCATATTATTAATTTTATGTCAATATTAATAATTTACCCCTCTAATTACTCAAAAAGACGCCGATGGCGTCTTTTTTCCTTTGCGGAGAGTGGGAGATTCGAACTCCCGATACCTTGCGGTATACTCGCTTTCCAAGCGAGCGCACTAGACCACTATGCGAACTCTCCTATATTTTTTAAAAAATCCAAAACACTTACTTAAAATTTTTCTTCCCTAAATTTTTATAACTTAATTTTCACCTGTAAACCGTTTTTTAATTATTTCTTGGCGATCAACTGCTAAAAAATTATCCTTATTTTTATCTAATTTTTCTTCTCCTTTAATCATGTCTCCAATTTTAATTTCATCAGATATTTGCTGAAAAGCTAAAGCGCCACTTGGATTAATTTGTTGAAGATTAAATTCTTCTTGAACAAATTTAATTAAATTAAAATCATCACCGGCTTTAATATAATCAACAAATAAATCAACGTGTTTATTTTTCCAAGCTTGATCGGGTTGTAATCTAATTAAAGCTTCAAAAATAATCATTTCCCTTTCTCGTAAATCTGTTTCATTAATATTGGTCATTTTATGCCAATCATTAATTATTTTTTGTAACTCAACTAATAAGTCATCGAGTTTTTTAATCTTAAATTCTTCTTTAAGGTGAGTAAATTTTTTTTGATAATATTCATTATAATCAGCCACCTTGGTTACATCAAATGAACGAAATCTTTCAACTGGTGTCTTATCTGAATTTTTCTGGTTAGAAAAATCTGGTATCTTTTCCATAAATTTAAAAAATAATTTCTATAAATAACAAGGCAAATAATTATTTATTTAATTGCCGAATAATCACTGAACGCAAACCCTCAATTTGATCACCATTAGAATCAATAAAATCAAGATAAGGGACCGCGCCTAATAACAATTCATTACCAACCACTAAAGTTGGGCTACCATAAACATCAGCTGCCTCTGCCAGTCGCATCATGTCAGCCACCACTTCCTGATTTCTACCTTCGCTTAAACAAACAGCTAACTCTTCCCCGTCTAAACTTAAATCAGTCGTATAAACATCTAAGTCTTCTAAAGAAAATTCTCCTTGAGAGGCTTGGGCGAGCAACCACTGTCGAGCTTCCAATCCTTTTTTTTGATCATGACTGCATAATAATAGTTCAGCTACCTCTTGGGCAAGTAAATTGCCTTGAGGGACAAAGGGACGATAAACAAATAATAAATCACCGTCAAATTCTTCAACAGCCGCTTCTAAGCTAGTATTTAAAGCTTGACTGAAGGGATCAAGATAATTTTCATAAACAATAATCGCTAGTTGAGCTTGTTCACTGCCAGCAAAAATATCAGCCGAATCAATTGTTAAAGCAGTCGAGCTTAAATATCCATTAGATTGGGGCAAGACTGATTTAGAGCGACTAAACCTTAAACTATCATCATCAAGCATTAATAAAGTAACCACCACTGCTAATAATAAAATTGCCAACAGGGCAATAATATTTTTGCTTTGGGGAGAAATTTTGTTGCTCATAATTTTAAAATAATTAATTATTTAATTAATGATGGTTTAAGGGCAAAATAATCATGATCCTCTTCCCAGGACAGGGCAAGTTGTAATAATTTAGCTTCACTTAAACGAGGGCCAATTAACTGCAAGCCAACGGGCAACTTAACACCATCAGTCTCGACCATCCCGGCGGGCACCGAAATGGCCGGTAAGGAAGCCAGCGAAGCTCCAGATAAATAAATATCTTCTAAATACATGGTTACTGGATCATCAATTTGAGTCCCCAATTTAAAAGCTGGATGAGGAGAGGTGGGCGCTAATAAAATATCAACTTGCTCAAAGGCTTGCTGGTGATCTTGAATAATTAACTGGCGAACAGCTTGGGCTTTTTTATAATATTTATCCGCATAACCAGCACTCAGGGCAAAAGTACCGAGCATAATTCTTCGTTTACTCTCGGCTCCAAAACCCCGTCCCCGACTATCTAAATAAGCCGCTTTTAAATTATTAATTTTCTGGGCGCTCAAGCCCCAACCGATACCATCAAAACGAGCAAGATTAGAACTAATTTCACTAGGAGTAATTACATAATACACGGGGACACTATATTGAATATGAGGCAAATCAACAACCATCACCTCTGCTCCTCTTAGGGCTAGACGATCAGCCGCTTGAGTAATCAGTTTAGCCACACCTTCATCTAATCCTTTAGACTGAAAATATTGTTTAGGTAAACCAATTTTTATTTTTTTTCTCTGAGTTTTAAGTTTAGCTGGGTAATCATCAACGGCGATATTTAAAGAGGTGGCATCTTTGGGGTCATGACCAGCAATCGCCTGGAGAACAATCGCGGCGTCAGTCACTGTCCGCGTAAAAGGACCAATCACATCAGTCGAAGAAGTCATGGAAATCAAACCAAAACGTGACACCCGACCATAAGTTGGTTTCAAGCCAACTAAATTACAAAAGCTAGCCGGCTGACGAATGGAACCGCCCGTATCACTGCCAAGGGCAAACAAACAAAAACCAGCGGCTACCGCTGCCGCACTTCCGCCAGAAGAACCGCCAGCCGTGCGACTAAAATCATAGGGATTACAAGT
>CAYOTM010000025.1:0-10389 GCA_964406935.1 uncultured Gammaproteobacteria bacterium | reverse complement strand
TATAAGCCGAAGGCTTTTTTACGCGACGAGGCCGGGTCGGGGTGCTTAGCGAGCGTAGTCGCGTGAACGCGAAGCGTTTTTACGCGACAAGCGAGGCTTAGCAACCGTGACCGACCCCCTCTCGCGGCACAATAAAAGATCCGAAAGGATCTTTTTTGGGACGAGAGAGTAAGCCACTAATGTGGCTTACGTAGGGGGTCGAAAGCCGGAGTCGCGTATAAGCCGAAGGCTTTTTTACGCGACGAGGCCGGGTCGGGGTGCTTAGCGAGCGTAGTCGCGTGAACGCGAAGCGTTTTTACGCGACAAGCGAGGCTTAGCAACCGTGACCGACCCCCTCTCGCGGCACAATAAAAGATCCGAAAGGATCTTTTTTGGGACGAGAGAGCTAGCCAATAAAATATATATTTTTATTGATTTTTTATATTTTATAATATAATATAAAGATAACAACTAATCTTAGATAATAGATAAAATTAACTAATTTATATGTCAGAAAAAATAAATTCTTCAAATAACGAATCACCGATAAATAAACCTAAATCTGAAAATATAGAAAAAATATCTGAAGCAGAGATAAGCTCTGAGTATTTAACTGATCTTAATGAAAAAATGATCATAGAAGATAAAATAATAGAAGAGTTATCACAAACTCAAGATAACAATTTAAAGCAATCATTGAGTAATCTTAGGCAAGCAGGTGAGGTATCTCTAAAAAAATTATCAGCCAAAACTATTGATTTATTTAATTCAAATAAATTAGTAATTAAATTAAGAGATATTTATATTGAAAGAAGAAGCGAAAAAATTATTAAAGAATTAAAAAATAATAAAAATTTAGCAAAGATTGAAGATTTTGATAATTTTTTTAAACTATTAAAATCTGATTTTTGGGGAGGCTCAAGTAGTTCAAAAATTACCGTATATCAAGCTAATGAGGCCTTGACGAAAATAGCAAATACTTTTCCGGAAGATAACAATCATGAAAAAATAATAAATATTTGGGCATCATTGTTTAACAAGACAATTGTTCCCTATAATGACTCTTTTACCGATTACGTCTCCAACATTAAAAATTCAAAACTTAAAAATATCGCCGAAGAAGAAGAAAAAATTGAAATAATGAAATCTTCTAATGAGTTTGTAGCCCTGGATTTTGCGTCATCTCAATATAATTTAAAAAAGGAGGACAGTATTAATCTATTTGATTCAATAATGTTAAAATATCCTGATTTAAAGTCATTACCAACAAAATATTTAAATTCATTATTTAACCTCGCCCGCCAAAATCCCGAGGAAATAATCTCTGACAGTAGTCGTACAAACTTTATATTTAAATTATGGCTATCAGCATTTAATAAACAAAATGCTAATCTTTATTACTATAATCAAAACGATCTAAGATTAATAATTCCCCTATTAACTCAACGTCTAAAATACTGCTCCTCAGAAGAAAGTAAAGTTATTGTTAATGGGTTAATTCATAATTTTAGATCTCAAGATGATGATTTTCAATGGTTACTTAAAATAATTCCCTTAGAAAAAGAACACTATAAAATAATTAATAATTATTTAAAAAATAATCAAGAAGATGATCTTCTATTATCAATTAAGGACGAATCGTTAAATCAAAACACCAAAGAAAAAGAATTGGCCTTATTAATGGAAAAGTCAAATCAAGCTTATAATGGCCCAAGACATGTTTTTTTAAGTAACATAATTGCTAGTTATTCTAATAATAAATTAGGGATAACTGAAGAAGATTTAAGTCCGATAATAGATAATTTATTTAAACAAGGAAGTAATAGGATGAATCTTGAGGATTTACATCCTTTAAATGAACTAGCTAATCGTTATAATTGGTCTGAAAATTTAATTATTAAACTAGTTAAATCAAGTAATCTGGATCAATATCAATTAAATAAATTATTTACTAATTCAGACACCCAGGACCATCAATGGATTAAAAAAAATCCAACCCTCATGCAACAATTAGAACTAGATTTTCATCAACAAGCAGACGAAAACAATCTACGCCATTATTTTTATAATGTATTAGATAATAAATATACTAGCAGCAATCTAGATGATTTAATAAAATCATATGCTCAAAAGGGGAATTATTTTGATTTCGAAGAAATTAATAACCTATTTAAGAATAATCGAATTAACAGAAAATATATTGCTTATTTTATTAATAAGGTTTCAATTGAAAATTTATTACAAGGAGTGAATAATTTAACTAATCAAGAAGATAAAAATTGGTACTTAGAATCAGCAATTAAATACGGTAAAGTTAACGGGTTAACTGATGTTTTAGTGGAGCTATTAACCAGCGACAACGCAGACGATCCAGAAAAAAAATCCCAAATATTAGAATCTTTTTCCCAAAATATTATTTCAAAAATTGATGCAATTGATGTAAATAAAGATAATGATAAACTCTATGAAGTCTCAGAAATTGCTAAACAAATATTTAGCGGAAAACTATTAAATCTCTTAAGTGAAGAGGAGGCCTCCTTATTTAGTAAAAAAATTCTCAATAGTGCCTTAGATTTTAAATATAGTGGAAGCACTACTGCCTTCATTCTTAAAGATGAGGAAAATATTAAGAAATTTTTTCCAAATGATCAAGAACGAAAAGAATATTTGGAAAAGTTATTAAATAGATTGATTAATGATAAGGATAATGAAAAATATTATCAAGTCTTGTCTTTTTATTTTAATAATAAAGAACTATTAAGTATTATCGATGAAAATTTACGTTTTGATTTAGAAAATAAAATCTTTAGTCAAGATAACATATTAAATTATTCACCACATCTTTTAAGATTATTTTATTATTTTAATGAACAACAAAAAAATAGTTTTCTTAATAATTTCGAAAATTTTTATAAGATAGACAGAGAAAACCAAAGACAAATATGTAAAGTCTTAAATGATTATGCTGGTATTATTTCGCTACATAATCAAGCTGCCTTAAAAAGAATTTATATAAATATTTTACAAGATCCCCAATTAGAATATGAGGGGGCCAATATCTTATTTGAAGAAAATATTATTTTAAATAACAAGGATATAAGAGATGTCTATTTTAGTAATATTATCAGATGGCCAGGAATTGACGGTACTACAATATTATCTGCAATGGCAATTAGAAAACGTAATGAGAAGCAAGGAATCTTTAAGGAAGAATTCCCCCTAACTACTGAGGAAGTTAAATTAATTAGTACCGCCACCATGAAAAATCGGGGTTTATCGCCAAAATTTTGGAATAATTATTTAGAATCTGATAAAAATGATCCAACCTTTTATCTTGATCAAGAATTATTTAAAATTGGGATAGATAATATTGGTAGTGATTTTTTGAAAAACAAAGCAGAAGATATGGTAAATTGCTTGCAATCAATAACTAATAGTGAATTTGAATTTAGCGAAGAGGATCGTCAAAAAATTATTGCAAAAATTTTTCAACATTATAGTTTTAATTTTACTTACCAATTAGAAGTATTTTATAATTATGATCCAGTAATAATGGAGAGTTTAATTGTTGATAATATTGATAAATATTATTATAGCGCTGTAAAATCTAAAATTAACTATTCTCAAAATATAAATCAATTATTTATTGATTATGTAATTAAAAATCAATCAGAAATTTCCAATCAAAAACTTGATGAATTAATTAATTATCTTAAAAAAAATAATAATCAAGAAATAATCACTCAATTAAAAAATAATATAGAGCAGTTAAACGATCAACAAATTAATCAGTCTAAAGTAATTCTTCTTAAACACGATTTGCTAACAGTTGAGGAGTGCAAACAACTATATCAATCAACAACTACCCTATCTAAAGATAATGTTCGTTCACAAATTTTAAATTATATTGACATTATCAGTTCAATGTTAAGCAACCAAGAAAATATTAATAAGTTAGAATTATTTTTAGATAACCCCCAAAGAGAAACTATTAGAGATTTACAAGAAATTTCCCAATTTATTTTTAAATATCAAAAAGAAAACAAGGGTCGTAGTATTGTAGTAATGTTATTTGCTAAAGAATACTTACCTGATCGTAAATTAGAAGTAGTTATTGAAAGAGTGGCTTCTAATTTAAGAAAGTATCAAGAAATAATCAATAAATTTTCTTATAAAAATATTCCCGAAGGAATTAAGTCTTCAATCGGTATGGAATATGAAATTACTTCATCAACCGCTAAGGCTTACCAGGAATTAACTTCTCAGGCTAGTTTAAAGGAAGATATTGCTCGTCTTAGCCAAGCGGCCAGAATTGGCTCGGGTAAAGACGCGGTTCATGAGATTGCCACTACTCCAACTGACAATCCTTATTTAATGTTACTGGAAATGAAATTATTACATGATATAGAATATATTGATTTAAATTTTGATCGTTCTGAAAATTATCAAAAAGGAGCTCGGGGTTTTCATTTAACTATTGGTGGAGAGTATGGTTTAGAAGTCAATCAAGAAACTAACTTATTACAAAATACAATTATTGGAGCTTCTTGGGCTGGAGTGCAGGCAGGAGAAACTGGCCATCAAGTAAATGGCGGACGTGGCGTGTCTTTAAGGGGTAGGGATGCTGGTTCAGCAAATAACGTTGCTTTTTTTGATGAAAAAACGAATTCAGTAGAATTTCGTTCGCTCTCAATTGACACCCAAGAAACCTTACAAAGAGCAGTTGTTACTGCCTTTCATGGAGCAATCGCTATTCAAGCATTTAAAAAATGCTTTACTAATAACTCAGTCAATATTGCAGAAATGAATAATCAAGATTTATTGAAAAATACTAAAGTAGAAAATAATCAAATTATTCAAATAGCTTTATTATGGATTAATTTAGTTAGAGAAATTAAACAAGCAATTAATAATCATAATAAATCTTTCTTGGAATCGGAAACAATTGGTTACTTAGATAATCAAGAAATTTGGATAGAAACTGCTGATTTTAAAGGCGAGGAAAACAAAACAAGATTTGAGGCAGTGGTTAATGATATTGATCCAACTTTAAGTATAGAAGAATATGTTAATAGCACTAAAATAGAAGAAGATGAATTTTTTAAAAGTTTTGATTTAAAATTGTCAGATAAATTAACAAAAATAAATAATTTATTTTTAAAGTCAGGCGTTAAGGCAAAGAATAAAAAAGGAGAAAGAATAAATATTTTAAAGGGTGATAATATAAATGCCATTGCCATGCTTGAAAATACTAAGTTAGGAAATGATAAACAAGAGGGTTATGACAAGGATTTTTTAAAGAAAACAATATTTGATCTAGTAGGTGAAAAAAGGTTAGGATATTATAACATTCAAGGGGCTAGCGAAAAAATGATTACTCATGGAATTCAAAAAGCATTATTAAATTTTAATCAAGAAATGGAAAAATTGCTTAACTAATTATTAAAAATATTTTACAAAAAAGACTTTTTTAAAGTCTTTTTTAAATTTAAAAAATTTTTATAAAAAATGAGGGGGTAAAAAAATTTAATTAATAATTCCCCCACCTAAAACCCTATTTCCCTGATAAAAAACCACGCTTTGACCAGGAGTAATCGCTCGTTGCTGAGTGTTAAATTTAACTAAATATTGATGCTTATTTTTAAGGCTAACCGCTACTGGCACAGCTGGGTGACCATAACGAATCACTGCCTGACATTTTAAAGGAAACTTTTTTATTCGATTACTTTGCCAATTAACTTGACTAGCAATTAAACTGTCTTGATATAAAATTTCTTCATTCCAATTTTTAACTACCCATAAAGTATTAGTTTTATAGTCAAGCTGAGCGACATAATAGGGGCCGGTACCACCGATTTCAATTCCCCGCCGTTGACCAATCGTATATAAAGGCAAACCCTGATGCTCGCCTAAAACCGCTCCTGATTCCTGTAATTTAATCGGCCCGGTTTTTAAAATTAAATGCCGCCGTAAAAAATTATTATGGGGACCAGCTAAAAAACAAATGTCTTGACTATCTTTCTTCTGAGCAATCTCTAGATTAGCTTGTTTGGCAATTTTTCTCACTTGATCTTTGCGATATTTGCCCACCGGAAAAAGTAAATGAGTCAGTTCAGATTGTTCAAAAGTATAAAGAAAATATGATTGATCTTTTTGGGGATCAATTCCTCGATAAAGGGCGCTCTCTCCCTGATAATTTAATAACTTGGCATAATGACCACTAGCTAAATAATCATAACCTAGGGCCCGGGCTTTTTTTAAAAGTAGACCCAGCTTGATTTGCTTGTTACAAACCACACAAGGGTTAGGCGTGCGGCCAATTTTATATTCACTTAAAAAATAATCAACCACCGCTTTTTTAAAGGGGCGAGAAAAATCTAAGGAAAAAATAGGAATCCCTAATTTACTAGCTACTCGCTTAGCGTCAACAAAGGACTCTAGGGAGCAACAAGAATTTTCTCTTTTTTCCGGATCATTGGGGTCTTTCCAGAAACGTAAAAAAACACCTGTTACTTGATAACCCTGGGCTTGCAATAAATAAGCGGCGACTGAGGAGTCAACGCCGCCCGACATCGCTACTAAAACTTTCCGGGGTTTCTTAGATTTTTTCTGAGCTGACATGTTAATAAAAATTATAAAGACTTAAATAAGGCTAAATACTCAGCCGCACTCTTTTGCCAACTAAACTGCTTGGCCCGAGCCTTACCTTCAATAATTAATTGTTCTCGCAGACGACTATCAAAAATTACTAATTCCATCGCCTTGGCTAAATCATTAACGTCATAAGGATTAACAGTAATCGCTGCTTCCCCAACTACTTCTGGCAAACTAGAAACATTACTAGTAATCACTGGCAAACCGCGAGCCATGGCCTCCAGTGGTGGAAAGCCAAAACCTTCATAAAAAGAGGGGTAAGCAAACAGATTAGCTTCATGATATAAAATTTCTTTTTCAACCGGGCTAACATAACCTAAAAATTTAATTTGCTGTTTATAGGGAGAATCTTGCCAGGCTTGAAAAATCTTACGATTCTTCCAACCAGCCGCTCCAGCCAAAACTAACTTTACATCTACTAAATTAATATTGGCATCTCGCAGTAAATTATAGGCATAAATTAGGCCAACAATGTTTTTTCTTGGTTCAATATTACCCAGATAAAGGATAAAATTATGACCTAAGTCATGAGTTTTTAAAAATTGCTGTCTAATATCTGGTTCCGGTAAAGGCGAGACTGCCTCTAAACCAGAATAGATTACCCGCACTTTTTCCGCCGGAACATTTAAGAGCTCAACAATATCATCGCGGGTATTTTCAGAAACCGCCACTAAAGCTCGAGCTTCCCTGGCTAGGCGATAAATATTTAAAGACCGATGCCAAATGTTTTTACGACGAGAAAAAAATTCAGGATAACGTAAAAAAGATAAATCGTGAATAGTTAAAATATGCTTTGTTTGAGGGCTTAAGCGAGTAAAATTAAAATGAGGCGACCAAAAAAGATCAACCCCCCCTAAAAATTGATCAAGCTTTGGTCGGGCCAAACATTTTTGATTAAGATAATTAAAAACTTTATTAGGCCAATGACCGCCAATTAATTGTGATTTGGAGCTGGACCATTTAATTAAGCGGGGTCTAATGTTTCGCCAAGAGTTATAAAAAAGACGATATTGATTATCGTCAACTTGATTAAATAGTTCCTTAAGCAAACAGGCTGTATATTGACCAATCCCACTATATTGACGATCCATTAAAACTCGAATGTCAACGCCAATTTTCATAATTTAAAATTAGTTTTCTTAATAATAAACTGTCTAAAAGAATCTTCAAATAAACTAGTAGCAAATTTATCAGCCTGTTCTTTAATTAACTTAGGTTGCCAAAAATTAGGCTGGGCTGGCTCTTGAGCGATAAATTTTTCGATAACTGCTTGCAGACTGACGACAGTTTGTTCAGCAAAAAAGAGGCCAGTCTTCCCTTCAACCACCGTTTCCAAAGCGCCCCCTTTGGCGTAAGCAATTACTGGTCGACCGGAAGCCATGGCTTCTACAGCGGTAATTCCAAAATCCTCTTCCTGGGGATTAATATAAGCTAAAGACCGGCTATAAAGAGCAGCCAGCTCTTGATCATTAACTCGCCCTAAAAACTCAATCCGTGGGCAGTCAGCGGCTAATTTTTTCAAGCGAGGTAAATCAATTCCGTCACCAAAAATTTTTAAACGCTGATTGGTCCCTAATTTTTTAAAAACTTCCACCACTAAATCAACTCGTTTATATGGGGCTAAACGACAACCAGCTAAGAAATATTGCTCGCCTGCCGGTACTTTACTTAAATCGGAAATATAAAACTGATCAGTGGCCACCGGCGGATAAATAACCTCACTAGAGCGCCGATAATATTTAGAAATTCTTTTTTTAACCGTCTCGGAATTAGCAATAAAATAGTCAACCCGACTAGCAGTCGCTAAATCCCAAATCCGTAAACGATTTAAGATTAAGGAAATAATTTTCTTAATCCATTTATTATATTTGAGTTCATTAATATATTGATGAGTATCACTCCACAAATAACGAGTGGGAGTGTGGCAATAACAAATGTGAGGTGTGTCAGGCAAGGTAATCACCCCTTTAGCAAAAGAACTGGTATCAGAAATCACTAAATCAAATTCCCGGAGGTCAAAAAACTCAACGGCCATCGGCATAAAACTTAAATACCATTTATAGTGACGAACGCCCCCGGGTAATTTTTGAATAATCGAAGTTTCAATTTGACGTCCCTGAAAGTGCTTGTCAATATTTTTTTGGTCATAAAGCAGGGTATAAATTACAGCCTGAGGAAACATTTTAGCTAAGACCTTCAGGACGCGCTCAGCGCCACCATCTTGAGCCAAATGATCATGGATTAAAGCTACCTTTAACATAAGGAGTTAATTATTCCGCTTGGCGACGTTTGAAAACCGCTAAGGGAGTTTTGAGTAAAATAGAAAAATCTAATAATAAGGACCAATTTTCAATATAATAAACATCAAGTTTAACTTCTTCTTCAAATAATAAATCACTGCGTCCAGAAATTTGGGCAAGTCCAGTAATGCCGGGCTTAATGGTTAAAGTTTTTTTGTGATGATTTTCGTATTTAGCCACCTCTTCTGGCAAGTGAGGACGGGGGCCAACTAAACTCATTTTACCAGAAAAAACTAAAAATAACTCCGGCAGCTCATCAATTGACCAGCGACGAATAAAGCGTCCAAAACGAGTCACTCGCGGGTCATTCTTAATTTTTACCAACGGGCCATCTTGGCGAATATTGTGATCGGCTAGTTCCTTATAGCGCATGTTATCTGCCCCAGGGATCATTGAACGAAATTTTAAATAACGAAAAGGGCGGCCTCCTTCACCAATCCTAGTCAAAAAACTACCATCATCTCGCCGAAAAAAGAAAACTGGGCCGCGAGAATCAAGTTTAATAATTAAAGCTGTTAATAATAAAATTGGCGATAATAATAAAATTAAAATTCCTGAGCCAGCAACATCAACTACGCGTTTAATAATTCTACCCCAGCCTTCCAAGGTGGTTCGCTTAACCTCCACTAAAGGAATACCAATAATTTCTGAGACTTCGCTCCGCAATACTTTAATTTCTAGTAAATCAGCCACATAACGAAAACCTAGATGATGATCAGAAGCAAAATCAAATAAACGCAAAGTCTCTGATTTACTTAAATTAGGATCACTTTGAATAACTTCATCAATCGCTTGATCTTTTAATAAAATATCTAGTTCTTGGGCGCTTTCTAAAGAAAAATCACGAAAGCGTTTAATTACTTTAAAACCAGCCCGCGGATTAGCAGCGAATTCAGCCAACAAACGTTCAGCGCTTTGACTACTACCGACTAAGACGACTGACCTTACTCCAATGCCATAAATTAATAACTGCTTTTTAATTGCCCGAATAAGCATCCGGCCCAAAGAAACATAAACAATCGCTAGGGCCGTTCCCACTAAAGCAATAAACCGTGATTCAAATAATTCTCGTTGAAAAAAAATAATAATCGCTAAAATAGCAAACCCAGAAAAACAAGCGAGAAAAATTTTGGCCAACTCTTTGGCTAAACGACCGCGGCTAGCAAATTGATATAATCCAGAAACGGCAAAAACCAACGACCAAATCACAGCCACCACTAACAAAGCACTGAAATATTCAGTAAACGGTAAATTAAAAATAACGGGACGAATGTCCACGTAAAAATTTGAAAATCGTAAATAGTAGGCAGAAACACCAGCTAAAACGATTAAGAGATAATCAAGCGGAACCAAAAGGAAATTAAATAACAATTCACTTTGGCGTTTCATAAATAATTAAATTAGAGATCTTTAAGATAATAAAAATATTATTAGGGCAAGCTATAAGCCGGATTCT
>CAYOTM010000024.1:5817-10939 GCA_964406935.1 uncultured Gammaproteobacteria bacterium | reverse complement strand
CCGTAAAAGCGGTCATTAAGCCGCCGCCAGCTAAACCATCAAGACCATCGGTTTCATTAACCGAAAAAGAGGTGGCCACAATTACTAAAATAAAGACCGGAATATACCACCAAGAAATTTCAAAATTACCTAAAAATGGCACGTGAAAAGATGACCAACCCAATTTAAAATAAAACCAGAGAGCTCCAATCGCCGCAATAAAAGTATAAATCAATAAGCGATGCTTCATTTTCAAACCACCGCCCCCAAGTAAGCCTTTACCACGAATATCTAGCCAGTCATCAAACAAACCAATCAAGGCGCTAGCGATTAAGGCCCCTAGGGGCAAAAGAGTTTCCGAACGTGATAAGAAATTTAGTTGTTGAAAAAATTCTCCGGGAAAAATATCAGCTAATAAAGAAAAAACAATAATGAATAATAAAACGGTTCCCCAAATTAAAATTCCTCCCATGGTTGGGGTGCCAGCTTTATGAGCATGGAGCTGACTAAAAATTGGGGTTTGACCATTATTTCTAATTTGCTTCCCGAATTTATACTTATACAAAAAGTGAGTTAGCAGTGGGGTGGAAAGTAAAGCAACCACAAAAGCGAGCGTGGATAATAATAAAATTTTAATAATTTGAAATTCTGGCATATTAAGCAAGAAAATTAATTAAATAAACCGCTAACAGAGCAAACGCCATGAGCACCTGAACAAGACCGCTAGTAAATCCCAGCAAGTGCCATAAACGATGAGCCTGCTTACTGTTAGCCCCAACTAAAGAGACAATAAAATTTACCACCAAAAAAACTAAAGCTACAAGGGGTAAAATAAATAAACGAATAGCTTTTCCGGCAGAGTCAATCCCAAAATCAACAGTATAATGAAAAATTAATAAATCATCAATTAAAATTTGATAAATAAAATAAGAGCCAGACCATAAAACTGATTGGAAAAACAAACTAATAACTAAATATAAACGATTAGGCCAAAAAGACCACCAGTCTTTTAGAGCGCTAACCAGGGATTGCCTAAATAAAACTGAGCGACTATAAATTTTCGAATAAAGCATAAAAACAAAGTAAAATTTGGCCTAATTGGTCTTAAACTATAAATTATTGTAGCACAATTTTCTAATTGCAGGAAATTATGTATAATATAAGTATGAACGAAACAATTCTTAACCGTTTATTAGTTTATGCTAATAAACCTGGTAGTCAACAATTTATTTTGGAAAATAAAGATCGGGGTTTAATTTGCTCGCTGGCTAAAGATGGGCAGGTTTATCATCACTTTATTTTGCCGGCCAAACTAGCTGATAATTTGCTCGCTACTTTTCATCAACTAAGCACTTCCCTGCCCAATGATTTATACACCAATCAACAAATAAAAATTAGCCGTGGCCAACAAGTTTATAATTGTCGAATTAGTGTTTTACCTAGTGAAGGTGAAAATAATAAAATTGTAATGACAGTGGAAGAAGATAAGCCGAGCATTAAACGTTTAAGTGCCCTGGGTTTAAGTAGCCAAGACCTAAAAACCATCGCGACTAACTTAAAATTAAAATCTGGTTTGATTTTAATTGCTGCTCCCGCCCGTCAAGGCAAAAGCACTACTTACTACAGCTTGCTACAAGACTTAACTAAGAATAATAAAATAATTTATTCATTAGAATCTTTTCCTAGCAAATCTTTGCCCTTAGTACAAACGATTAAAATGCAGAAGAATAAAAGTTTGGCTGATTATTTACGAAAAATTGAACGAGCAGATGCTGATATTATCGGGATTGATCAATTAGAAAATTTATTTGACCTTAATACTGCCTTAAAACAAGCGGCCAGAGGACGCTTAATTATCGCCACAATTGAAGCTAAAGGGGCAGTCGCCGCTTTAAAGCTAGCCTTAAATAGCAATTTAAAACCCCAGGCAGTAGCCGCTGGTTTACGCCTAATTATTAGCCAACGAATTCTTAATAAAAATTGTCCCCGTTGTTTACAGAAAGTAAAACTAGAAAGTGCTTGGCAAAAAAATTTAGCTAAACACTCCGGCCTGGATGTCAAGAATTTAAAAATTATTGCGGCTGGAGCAGGTTGTAAATTTTGTAATTTTCAGGGTCGACTAGGACAGCTAGCTTGTTTTGAGCTAATGACGATTTTACCAGAGGCTACTTTAGCCCCCGGCTTTAAACCAATTCTCCAGGATGCTCTAGATAAAGCAGCTAGCGGAGTGTTTGCACCTGAAGAAATTTCTAAACTCTTAATTTAATTGCCATGAAAATATTTTGTATTATCCCGGCTTATAATGAAGCAGCCAGCTTAGCGCGGGTGATTGCTAAAGTTAAACCACTAGTCAGCCAAGTAGTGGTGGTTGATGATGGCTCAAAAGATCAAAGTTCTCAGGTCGCCCAACAAGCGGGAGCAATCGTGATTCGACATATTATTAATCGTGGTCAAGGAGCTGCCCTGCAAACCGGTAATCACTACGCCCAGTCACAAGGAGCTGACATTATTGTTCACTTTGATGCTGATGATCAGTTTTTAGCCGAAGAAATCCCGAGCATAATCTCCCCCTTAATTAAAGGTGAGGCGGATATTGTTTTTGGTTCACGTTTTCTTGATAAACAATCGGCTATGCCCCTAGTTAAAAAATGGTTAATTATGCCAATTGCTAAACTGATTAATCGCTTACTAGGAGTAAAGACCACTGATCCCCAAAATGGTTTTCGGGCCTTAAGCCGGCAAGCGGCTTTAAAAATTATCATCGACAATGACGGCATGGCTCACTGTAGCGAAATCCTTCATAAAGCAGTCAGGGAAAAGTTAAGAATTAAGGAAGTGCCAATTACCGTGATTTATCATCGTTTTGGTAATAACTTAGGGGGCGGTGTCCGGATTGTAAAAGATTTAATTATTAAAAAAATTATTAAATAAAAAGCCTGGGGATAAAGCCAGGCTAATGATGTTCAGTGGGGGTTAAAAAATAAAATATTGGGCGCTAAGCAAGCAGCCAAAAGCAATTAAAAAAATTGGACCGCTAGTAATCAACAGCTTTTTTTTCTCTTCTTGAGAAAAAACCATTAAAAAATAATGGAGTAAAAGAACGAGGGAATAAAGGAACCAAAAAAGAATAGTTCCTAACAAAATCTTGTCCTGCCGGATAGCTGGTTGAAACCACAAAGAATGAGCAATAATTGCTAGCCAAGCTAAGTTAAAACCAGCCGCCAGCTGGGAAAAGGAGCCGAGATGAAGCAGGCTACTTAAAACTACGGCTAAAATAACACTGGCAATCAAAATTACCTCAAAATCGGGCAAAACGCCGGGGGCCAAGAAATTCAGTCCATAACGAACTAAAATGTAAAACAAGGTGGGAATAATCGCACCGATAATGATTCTTTTCATAATACTAGGATTTAGGTTTAAAAGAACAAGGAAAAGGCCGGGATAATTACTTAATTTTATTATTATTTCTTAATTGTGTCAATAATTCTTAATTAGTAATCACTATTATTTCAAAAATATGTGGCAACAAATCATTGCATTAATTTTTATCGCTATTTTTATTTGGCGCTTAATCAGCCAAAAGAAAAAAGGAGCGATTAATGCCAACGAATTTATTTTCTGGCTAGTTTTTTGGTCAGCCGGCGCCTTAGCAATTATTTTTATCAAAACCCTAGATAGATTAGTTTTACAATTAGGATTTGCGGGCTCCGGTATTAATTTCTTACTATACTTAGCAGTCATTAGTTTATTTTATTTAATTTTTAAACTACGATTAAAAATCGCTAAATTAGACAAACAGTTAACCGAAATTGTCAGGGCCATCGCTTTAAAAAAATAAATCCTTAAATTATGAAAATTGCTCAAGTAGTCTGTAGTTTTCCACCCTATCCTGGTGGCATGGGCCAAAGCGCTTGGCGCCTGGGAGAAATTCTAGAACGCGAATATCAAGTGACTACTTTTACTTTAAATAATCCCAGCCAAAAGCCACCGATTGCTAGTCAGCAAACTGTTATTTATTTACAACCCTGGCTGCGCTTAGGACATGGTGCCTTGACCTTTTCCCTGCTCTGGCGCTTAAGAAAATTTAAGGTAATTTATTTACACTATCCTTTTTTTGGAGCAAGTGAAATTATTTATCTTTTGCTCTGCTTATTTCCTGAAAAAAAATTAATTATCCATTATCACATGGATACGCCTCAACTATTAGGGATAAAAAAGTTCCTGGCTAAATTTAGTAAATTAATCGAGAAAAAATTATTAGCTAAAGCCGATAAGATTTTAGTAAGTAGCCTAGATTATGCCCAGCATGGCAAATTAGCCGACTATATTAAAAAAACTCCTGCTAAAATTAAAGAACTGCCTTTCGCAATTGATACCGAAACTTTTAAACCACGTTTTAATGATAATAAACAGTCGCCTCTCTGGCAAAGAGCTAGCGAATTTGTTAGACAAATTACCAGACGAATAATTAAACAAGGGGGCCATCAATTATTATTTGTTGGCGGTCTTGACCAGGCCCATTATTTTAAAGGGCTAGAAGTCCTAATGCAAGCGCTCTCGACTTTAACTGATAATTACTGGAAGTTAGATATTATTGGCGATGGCGATCGACGACCATATTATCAAGTCTTAAGCCAAAAATATAAAATTGACCAACGGGTTTATTTTCGAGGACGCTTAAGCGATGACGAGTTGATTCGTTATTATCAAAATGCTGATATCTTAATTCTTCCCTCAATTAATACCCACGAGGCTTTTGGCCTAGTTTTAATTGAAGCGCTAGCTTGCGGCGTCCCAGTGATTGCTAGCGATTTGCCCGGTGTCCGCGGCGTATTTACTGACGGTCAAGAAGGCCTGAGAGTCAGCCCCGGAGATGCTCAAGATCTCCGAGAAAAAATTACTTATTTATTAAACAATGAAGAAAAAAGACGTCAAATGGCCAATGCTAGTCGTCAATTAGCGCTCAAACGTTATGATAATAAAACAATTTCCGACAAACTACTTGATGAATTTAGCGATTTAATATCCTGAATTTATGAAAATAGGAATTATTAATAATTTATATCCCCCTTTTGATCGTGGAGGAGCCGAAAAAATTGCTTACCAGCAAGCTCAAGAGTTAGGCCAACAAGGCCATCAAGTG
>CAYOTM010000024.1:0-5790 GCA_964406935.1 uncultured Gammaproteobacteria bacterium | reverse complement strand
CGACAACTCAGTCAAGAAAATCAAGAAAAAATTTATTATTTTCATTCCCGCTATCAATCTTTAGCTAAAATTCCTAAAACTTTACGACTATTTTGGCACCTGGGACAATTTATTCAACCGCTATCTAAGGGTAAGATTAAAAAAATTATAGAAGTTGAACAACCCGACTTAATAATTACTCACAACCTCCTCGGCCTGGGCTGGCGCTGGCCGCTAATAATCAAAAACTTAGGAATTAAACAGCAACACGTTCTCCACGATATTCAATTACTTCATCCCTCGGGCCTATTAATGGCTGGTCAAGAAAAAATAATTAATAGCTGGCCAGCAAAAATTTATCAAGCAATTTTACGTTATTATTTTCGTTTTGTAACTCAGGTTAAATCACCTTCTAGTTGGTTACTAAAACTTCACCAAGAAAAAAATTTTTGGCTCCAAACATCCACCGAAATTAAGCGCTTCTCAACTGCTAACATCAAATCAATCAGCTGGCCAAAAGAAATTAAAAAAATCTTATTTGTTGGCCAACTGGAAAGCCATAAAGGCGTTCTATTTTTATTAGAATGGGCTCAAACTTGGCTACCAGCAAATTACAATTTAAGTTTAAGCCTGGTCGGCGATGGAAGTTTAAAGGAGGCCGTCATATCCGCTAGTCAGGCTAATCCCCGAATAAAGTTTTTAGGAAAATTAAAAACAGCGGCAGTGGTTGAGGCGATGAAAAATCACGATTGTTTAATCGTACCCTCAATTTGTCATGAAAACTCTCCAACGGTGGTGTTTGAGGCCAATCAAGTGAACTTACCAACAATCGCTGCTGCGGTAGGCGGTCTACCAGAGTTAGCAAACGCCTTTAATTTAAAATTATTTCCCGCTGGTGATAAACTAGCTTTAGAAAAAATTATTTTTAACAAATAAATTACCATTTAAAAACTCTCAATTAAAAAACCCCTGCTCATTTAAGCAGAGGTTTTTTTAAATTAAATAAATTACCAAATTATTGGGCCAAGCGATTATGCCAACCGTGCAAACGTTTATCGGCTTGGAGGGCAAAAATTGTTTTCTTAAGGCCGTTTTCTAGAGTAACTACGGGCATCCAACCTAATTGATCGCGGGATAATTTAGTATCAGGCAGAGTTAATTCTGACATGAATAAATTGGCTGGCTGATAAGCAATCTTTGACTGTGAATCAGTTTCTTGAATGACCATCATCGCTAAATCAGTTAAATTAACATCAACATCAGAACCAATATTAATTGGGCCAGAAACATCTGATTCCATTAATTTACAGGCAGCATCAATCACGTCATCGATATAACAGAAAGAAGAAGAAAAATTTTCATCACCAAAAATGGTTAAATCTTTATTATCTAAAGCACAATTAATAAAGTCCGGAATCATCTGATCATCATTGAGTTCCATTCGAGGACCATAAACTCGAAAGAGACGCATAATTTTGGCATCTAGTTGATGAGTTTTAAGGTAATTAACTACGGCTGTTTCAGCAAAGCGCTTACCTTCATCATAGGCGCTTCGTTCTGATAAATTATCAACATTTCCCAAGTCAGTTTCTTTTATTTTATATTCCGGATCGGCTTGATTTCTCGGACCATAAACTACTGAGGAAGAAAATTGTAAAAATTTTGCCTGATTAGCCACCGCTAGCTCGAGTAAATTAATGGTGCCAACCGAATTAGCATGAAGAGTAGTTAAACGATTTTCTAAAAAATTACGAGCTGACATTGGACAAGCTAAATTATAAATTTCCTGAACACCTTGAAATTCAATTTTAAATTTTTTCAGCTCGGGAAAACTAGTTAAATCAAGGGCCTGACTAATGTCATGATTAATAAAAACAAAATCCGGGTTAGATAGTAAGTGATCAATATTACGCTCTGACCCAGAAACAAAATTATCAATACAAATTACTTTAGAAGTTTTTACTAACTCATCACATAAATGTGAGCCAATAAAGCCAGCACCGCCAGCGACTACCACATTTTTTTTATCAAAAATAACATTTTTTGGCATATATTTTGTAAATATTAATTAAGTAAGCGAACAACGCCGACATTTACTCCCCCTAGATAATCGCCCTCCCAAGCATAAAAAGATTCCAATAATTGTCCTTGACCACTAAATACCCGAACCTGGGGATCACCACCGGCTTGAGCGCCCACTACAATATCAGCTAACCCATTATTATTTAAATCACCCGCCGCCAGACTAAAACCAGACTGCCAACTGCGATTAAAGGCTAAAAAACTTCTTTTTAATTCTCCCCGATCAGAAAAAATCCTTACCAATGGCTCGTGGCCAGCACCGGGAGCAGTAATGATCTCATGTTTACGATCAACTCGACCATCAAGACTGGCCACCGTCACTTTTACACCGCCTTTAAAGGATTTATCGTAAGCTAAAAACGCTCCTAATAAATTTCCGTGGCGATCAAAAATTTTAACCGCTGGGTCAGAACCGGCTCCCAAGCCAATCACAATTTTTGCGCCCCCTTTACCATCAATATCGCCAGCCGCAACATTAACTCCTCCTCGAAAATATTCACCAGCGGCAAAAAATTGACCTTTTAATTGACCTCGTTGATTAAAAACGCGAACATGAGGACCACCACCAGGGCCAGCCCCCGTAATAATTTCCGCTTGGCCATTACCATCAAGGTCAGCCACCGCGACACTCATCCCCCCTTTAAAATTTGGGTGATAAGCAAAAAAACGACCAATTAATTTTCCCTGCCGATTATAAATTTTAATTTCGGGAGCAGCTCCCTTGCCCGCGGCAATAATAATTTCTGAATCCCCATTGCCACTAATGTCACCCGCGGCCACAGTTGCTCCTTGGCTTAAAGCCTCTTCAATAACCCAATCAGTTAATTTATGACCGGACTGATCAGTTAAAATAACTGACTGACCCCCACTAGCTGGCGCTAATAATAAACGACCTAAACGACTATATAGTAATTCCCGGGCAGTTTCCACTGCTCGACTAACATTAACCCGACCAGCGCCTAGTTGACCTAAGTAATTAGGATTTAGCAAGCTAATATTGTCAGCCGTTTTAAATAAGACATTAACAATTTCCGCCGGTGAAAGATCAGGATTAATTTCGGCAATTAAAGCTAAGGTACCGCTAATAATCGGCGCGGCCATTGAGGTGCCTGACCAATATCCATCATATAAAAGTTGAGGATTATTAGGGTTGCTCCCTTGGGTGATGGTGTTAAAAAAGCTCACTCCTGGAGCGGTAATGTCAATGCAACGAAAACCATAACTAGAGAAAGAAGTTTTTTGATCTAAGGGGTCAGTCGCCGCTACTCCAATAATCAAAGGATTATCCGCTCCATAGCAGACCGGATAAATCGGGGTTTCATCAGTATTATAGCCCTCGCCATCAGATTGTTCATTGCCAGCCGCCGCGACTACAATCACGCCCGCTTCATTGGCTCGCCGTAAAGCAGCTTGTAAGCTATCGCTAAAAATAAAGCCAACAAAACTCAAATTAATAATGTCAGCCCCGTTATTGATGGCATAATCAACCGCCCGAACAACATCGCTAATTCGCCCCTCGCCCTTATCGTTTAAAACTCTCAGGGGCATCAACTTGGCTCGCCAAGTTACCCCAGTGACTCCTAAATTATTATTTCCCATCGCAGCGATAATACCGGCAACCATCGTGCCATGGGCAACGCCTGATTCCGTCCAACCCGTTTCAAATTTAGGAGATGGGTCGGGCGTATTAGTCACAAAATCCCAACCATTAAAATCATCGATGAAACCATTTTTATCATCATCTAAATCATTGCCAGCAATTTCTTTGTAATTGATCCAAATATTATCTTTTAAATCAGGGTGATCAATTTGAAGACCAGCATCAATTACCGCAATCGTGATGTTGGGGCTAGAATTAATTCTTTCCCAAGCAACGTGAGCGTTAATTTTTTGTAAATACCACTGGTTCTGATAATCGGGATCATTAGGAATAATAGCGGCTTCAGCTGTTAGAGAAGTCACTTGGAAAAAAAAGGCAATAATTAAAAAAGATGTCGCTAATTGGCGCATAACATCTTTATAATAGCATAAGTTAATAGTTAAATAAAGATAACAAAAAATCATCTAAAGAGTGGTAATTAGCGCTAAAGTTTTCTGGGCACATTGTCGCCAACTAAAATTAGTCGCTTGTTTTAAGCCTAAACGACTCAACTCAGTTCTGAGTTGATCATTTTTTAATAATTTAGCCATCAACGCGGCTAACAAATAACGATCATCGGGATTAAAATATAAAGCTGCCTCCCCAGCTACCTCTCGTAAAACCGGTAAATCAGAAGCGATCACTGGCACCCCGCAAGCCATCGCTTGCAAGACAGGAATTCCAAAGCCTTCGTGACGACTAGGAAAAACAAAAGCCAAGGCACCAGCAAAAATAAAGGGCATTTCTTCTTCAGGCACCCAACCAGGCATTTCAACCGATTGCATTAAATTAAATTCTTCAATTACATACTTAACCTCGTCATAACCAAAGCTGGCATGACCAACTAAAGCTAATTTAGCTGACCAATTGGAATGATTTTCTTTGGCAATCGCTAAAGCCTCTAATAATAAAGGAGTGTTTTTTTTCTTTTCTAAACGACCAACATATAAAAAATAAGGGGTAATTAAACCATATTTTAATAAAACTTCTTGAAGCTCAGGGCTCTGTTTTAAGGGACGATATAATTTATTATTATAGCCATTATGAATAACCACAATTTTTTCCGCTTGAGCGGCTAAATAGTGACTTAATAAATCATCTTTAGTCGCTTGCGACACCGCAATCACTTTTTTAGCGACCCTTAAAGAACGCCGAGTGGACCAATCTAAATAATCTAAAGAGTTAGCTCGATAACGACCGGCGGTGAAGGTTTTAATTAACCAGGAAAAAAATTTAGCTAATACAAAGGGGCTAGCGCTTAATTTTTCTTGACGATATAAATTTTTATTACGAACAAAGGCGATGTCGTGTACCGTGGTTAAAGTTTTCTTGGGACAAAAAAAGGGCAAACCATGAGCAGGGACAAACAAAACATCTGGTCGTTTAAATAGCATCTCTAAAGACAGGCGACCCAGGGTCCAAAAAAAAGGCCAAGGCCAGGCCAAGACTTTAAATTTAAAGTTATGACACTTAGCTAAGGCCGCTGAAAAATCAGCACTCGGGGGCTGATCTAAATACAAAATATATTGGTTTTTTTTATCAATCGCCAACAATTCTTCAATTAAATAAAAGGAATACCATTCTGTGCCAGTCCGACGTTGGCGATTGGCTCGAGAAGCATCAATGCCAATAATCATAAATAAAAAAGCGCCTGAAAAAACGGCGCTATTTAGTGGCTAAAATACTACGTTTATAAGAATCTAAATTATCTAAAGCAATCCCTGTCCCCTTGGCCACACACAACAAGGCGTCATCAGCAATATAAGCGGGAACACCAGTTGTTCGGGTAACTAATTGATCAATATTACGGAGCAAAGAACTGCCCCCTGATAAAATAATTCCCTTATCAATAATGTCGGCCGCTAGTTCTGGCGGAGTTTTTTGCAAAACTTTTTTGATAGCCGAAATAATCGCTTCTAACTCATTTTGAATCGCTTCGGTAACATCATCACTAGAAACAGTTAAGCTTCGAGGCAAACCACTAACAATATCTCTTCCCCGAATTTCCATATACAATTTATCTTCAATATATAAAGCTGAACCAATATTAATTTTAACTTCTTCAGCTGTACGTTCACCAATTGCTAAAC
>CAYOTM010000023.1:0-11050 GCA_964406935.1 uncultured Gammaproteobacteria bacterium | reverse complement strand
CATCGTATTCGACTAAATGTTTACGAGTATCAAAGTGATTGCCTTCCACTTTTTTCTGAGCGGATTCAATCGAATTAGAAACTAATTTATTTTCAATCGGCATGTCGGGGGGTAAATTCAAGGTCTTCATCATTCCGCGCAAACGATCACCGCCAAAAATTCTCATCAAATCATCATCAGTGGAAACAAAAAAACGAGACGAACCAGGATCACCCTGGCGACCGGCCCGACCGCGTAATTGATTATCAATCCGACGTGATTCGTGACGCTCGGTACCAATTACATGAAGACCACCAATTTCTTGAACTTTCACTTGTTCTTCTTTAGCTTGCTTAACTGATTCTGGGTCATCTTGATCAGGGGTGCCACCTAAAATAATGTCGACTCCCCGACCAGCCATATTGGTGGCTAAAGTAATCGCTCCCAAGCGACCAGCTTGAGCAATAATCTCGGCTTCTTTTTGGTGATTCTTGGCGTTTAACATCTTAGCTTGCAAGCCCTCTTTGGCCATCATCTCGGCTAATAATTCATTTTTTTCAATTGAAATGGTACCAATTAAAATCGGTTGACCGACCTGATTTTTTTCCTTAATTTCTTTGATGACGGCATTAAATTTATCTTCTTCAGTGCGATAAATTAAATCATTTAAATCTTTACGGATATTCGGTTTATTGGTTGGAATAACAATCGTTTCTAATTTATAAATTTTATAAAACTCCTCGGCTTCAGTAACCGCCGTACCGGTCATCCCGGCTAACTTATCATACATCCGAAATAAATTTTGAAAAGTAATGGTGGCCATGGTTTGCGATTCCTTCTGAACCTGAACCCCCTCCTTGGCTTCAATCGCTTGATGGAGACCCTCACTATAACGGCGACCCGGCATTAAACGACCAGTAAATTCATCAACAATAATAATCTCGCCATCTTTAGCCACATAATCTTTATCGCGTTTAAACAGCACTCGGGCTTTTAAGGCCTGCTCAATATGATGAACATCTTTCACTCCGCCGGTAACATAAATATTATCCACGCCCAACCATTTTTCCATTTTGGCCATGCCGGCCTCGGTTAAAGTCGCTGCCCGCATTTTTTCATCAATATTATAATCTTCATTTTCCACTAAACGCTGAACCAATTGGGCAAAACGCGCATATTTATCACCCGACTCTTCAGCTGGGGCACTAATGATTAACGGCGTCCGGGCTTCATCAATTAAAATTGAGTCGATTTCATCAACAATCGCGTAACGTAAAGGACGTTGGACGGTTTGCTCCAGTGAATAAGCCATGTTGTCCCGCAAATAATCAAAACCAAATTCATTGTTAGTGCCATAAGTAATGTCACAACGATAAGCTTCACGTCTAGGAATCAAGCGAAAATGGCGCAAACGTTCATCGTATTGACTGTCATCATCATGAGTCGGATCATATTGATAAGCGGCGTCATGAACAATGACGCTGGTAGTTAAACCTAAAGAATGAAAAACCGGCGCCATCCAACCAGCCCCTACTCGGGCTAAATAATCATTAACAGTTACTAGGTGAGCACCTTTGCCTTCTAAGGCATTAAGATAAAGCGGTAAAGTGGCTACTAAGGTTTTTCCTTCGCCAGTTTTCATTTCGGCAATCTGCCCCCGATGTAAAACAATGCCACCAATTAATTGGACATCATAATGGCGTTGACCAAGGAGACGACGAGCGGCTTCCCTGACAGCCGCAAAGGCGACTGGCAAAAGATCGTCCAGACTTTCTCCTTTAGCTAAGCGGGCTTTAAATTCTTCAGTTTTAGCCCACAAGTCCCCGTCACTTAAAGCCTGAAAACTAGGCTCCAGTTGATTGATTTCCCCAACTAAGGGACTTAAGGATTTAATGATTTTCTCATTAGGATCACCGAATAGTTTATTTAAAAATGACATAAGCAAAAATATCTAAAATTATTTAGGAATAAAGAAAAATTTCTCGCTAATTAAGAGCGAGTTATGATCTGGTAGAAAAAAGTAGAAAAATTTAAGATTTACTCGAAAAATTACTACTATCACTACTCAGCTTTTTTAGTATAATACGCTTTGCTAATTAAATAAATATTGACAATAACAATAAAATATACTATAATATATATTCTGACCTAGATTTTTAACTGCAAAGGTCAAGGGGGACACTACTTATTTTAAATCCTCATCAATCTTGGTCACTTTTATTAACAGCCCGCCGGCTGTTTTTTTTGTTTTTAACGATCCTCTATCAGCTCATCAATAATTTCCAGCTTTTTCTAATGTTTTCAGCGACTTGCTCGAGATTACAATATATTGTATAATAAGGTTTAGCTCAACTACTATATGTAGTATTTAATAATTAAGCTCGAAAAAATATGAAGATTACTTTAAGCGTAAAAAAACGTGATGGCTTGATCGTTGATTTTAATCTAGATAAAATCAGTCAAGCGATTTTTAAAGCCTTCAAGGAAACCGGCGAAGGTGATGAAAAAGAAGCGGCCAGGCTAGCCCTCTTAGTTAGGGAAGCCTTACTCGGTGAGGAACTGGTCGAGATTGAAACTATTCAAGACTTAGTAGAAAAGACCTTAATGGCTAATTCTTGGCTAAAAACTGCTAAGGCCTATATTCTCTATCGGCAAAAAAGAGCTCAGAATCGCCAAAGAAACCTCTTTAAAAAAAGATTTAACATTAAGCCCTATGAGTACCCTGAACTTTATGAATACGTCGGAGCGATTCGTCATTCCTATTGGATTCATACCGAGTTTAATTATCTCAGCGATGTTCAAGACTTTAAGGTAAACATTAATGAGGCGGAACGACAAGCAATTAAAAATACGATGCTAGCGATTGCCCAAATTGAAGTCGCCGTCAAAGCTTTCTGGGGAGATATTTACAAAAAAATGCCTAAACCAGAAATCGCTGCCGTTGGTTTCACCTTTGCGGAAAGTGAAGTTAGACACATGGACGCCTATTCTCATCTTTTAGAAATCCTCGGTTTAAATGAAGACTTTAAAAACATCAACAAAATTCCGGCCTTAATGGAAAGAGTTAATTATCTGGAAAATGTGATTACGACTTCAAAAAGTGGACAAGATAAAGACTATGCCCTAGCACTACTCCTCTTCTCTCTCTTTATCGAACACGTTTCCCTGTTTTCCCAATTTTTAATCATGATGTCCTTTAATAAACATCGAAATTTATTTAAAGGCATTTCTAATGCGGTGGAAGCGACTTCTAAAGAAGAACAGATTCATGGTCTGTTTGGAATTGAGCTGATTAATTTAATTAAAACCGAAAATCCCGAGTGGTTTGATGATGACTTTAAAGACAGAGTGAGGGCGGCCTGCCAGCAAGCTTACAGCTCAGAAACCAAAGTCTTAGATTGGATTTTAGAAAAGGGGGAGCTTAGTTTTTTATCTAAAGAAACTATTTTAGAATTCATTAAAAATCGCTTAAACAATTCCCTGCAAAGCATTGGTTTAGATAAGGTTTTTCCAGTTAAGGAAAAAATGTTAGAGGCCACCAATTGGTTTGATGAAGAAGTGGTGGGCACGAAACATGGTGATTTTTTTGTGAAGCGCTCAATTAATTATAATAAACGTAGTCAAAGCATTACCGGCGATGACTTATTTTAATCTTAAATTTTAATATATGAAATGGTTAAATGAACATTCACGGGCCTTTTTAGCTAAAGGCTACTTAAAAAAGGGCGTTATCGCTGAAGACCGAATTAAAGAGATTGCTCAAACCGCCGAAAATTATTTAAACAAACCAGGTTTTGCTGATAAATTCTATGGCTACATGGAAAGGGGTTACTATTCCCTGGCCTCCCCGATTTGGTCTAATTTTGGCTTAAGCAAAGGGCTGCCAATTTCCTGTTTTTCCTCCTATTTAGCTGACGATATGAGCCAAATTTTATTTACCCAAGCCGAAGTTGGGATGATGAGTAAATATGGCGGAGGGACGGCTGGCTATTTTGGTGATCTTAGAGCCCGGGGTTCAGAAATAAAAGACAATGGCAGCTCCTCAGGCGCAGTCCATTTTATGCAACTGTTTGAAACCTTAGTTAATGTGGTTAGTCAGGGCTCAGTGAGACGAGGCCACTTTGCTCCCTACTTGCCACTTGAACACTCTGATATTGAAGAATTTTTAAACATTGGAACGGAGGGCAACCCAATTCAAGAGATGACTTATGGAGTAACAGTCAGTGATCAGTTCATGAAAGAAATGGAAGCGGGCGACAGTCAAAAAAGAGCAATTTGGGCAAAAGTCCTCCAGCGCAGAAATCAAATCGGCTACCCTTACATTTTCTTTAGTGATAATGTTAATAATCAGACAGTTGATGTTTACAAAGATAAAAACTTAAAAATCTTGGCCAGTAATTTATGTTCAGAGGTGCTCTTGCCCTCAAATAAGGACTGGTCCTTTGTCTGTGATCTGTCTTCCCTGAATTTAGTTTATTATGAAGACTGGAAAAACACCGATGCCGTCGAGACTTTAGTCTATTTTCTTGATGCCGTTATGTCTGACTTTATTTTCCGTCTCGAAGAAATCAAAAAAACCAAACCTGAGGCCTTCTACTTTATGGAGCGCGCTTATAATTTTGCTAAAGCTAATCGCGCAATTGGTCTGGGTGTTTTAGGCTGGCATTCGCTATTACAAAAAAATAATCTCGCCTGGGAAAGTAAGGATGCGGCTAAATTAAATGTCGAGATATTTAAACTTCTCCAAGAAAAAAGCTATCAAGCTTCGGCTAAGTTAGCTAAAGATTATGGTGAGCCGGAAATATTAAAAGGTTATGGCCGTCGCAATGCTACTTTAATGGCGATTGCGCCCACCACCTCCTCGGCTTTTATCTTAGGCCAAGTTTCCCAAAGCATTGAACCAATTTGGTCAAATTGCTACGTCAAAGATATCGATAAAATGAAAGTGACCATCAAAAACCCAGAGCTGGAAAAATTACTGGAGAAAAAGGGGAAAAATGATAAGGAAACTTGGGACAGTATTGTCAAACGCGATGGCTCAGTCCTTCATCTTGACTTTTTAAGCGAAGCGGAAAAAGAAGTCTTTAAAACTTTTCAAGAAATTGATCAAAAATCGATTATTGAACAAGCCGCCGCCAGACAACAATACATTGATCAAGGCCAATCCTTAAATTTATCGATTAACCCGCAAGTCCCCGCTAAAGAAATTAATGCCTTATACATGTATGCCTGGAAATTGGGGATTAAAACTTTATATTATCAACATAGCGTCAACGCTGCTCAGGAATTTGGCCGCCTAAAAGATCTCCAAAATTGCCAATCTTGTCAGGCTTAACGAGCTAATTTAAATTAAAATAAAACTCCAGTCCAAAGAGACTGGAGTTTTTAAAATAGATTGTGATTATTAACTGGATTGATAAAACCTTAAGCCCGCCGCTTTTTATCACGCAATTTTTCTTTATACTTTTTAATTAATAGAACTAAATGGTCTTTAACTTTATCAATTGCTTTATACATATCGGCCTCAGTTTTATCCACTCGTAAAATTTCCCGGGGGACTTGCAAATTAACCTCTGCTCGAAAAATCTTTCCCTTATTCTGATCACCTACCGCTTTCTCAATTTCAAAATCACAATTGAGAACTTTGACGTCCCCTAAATATTTATCAAGCATATCCATTTTTAACTGAATATAATCACTAAGCGCCGGTGTCATTTCTAAGCGAGTAGATTTTAAATTGAGCTGCATAAAGTTATTAAGTAAATAGTCTAAAATGATTGATCAATTGACTATCAAATTATTTAAACAATTTTATTAAAACAAATTAACGATATCTTTATAAGTCACAAAGACAATCAAGGCAATTAGGGCCCAAAAAAAGACCAGATGAAGCACTCCTTCAATTTCTTGGCGCATTGGCCGTCCTTTTAATTTCTCCACCAATAAAAAGATTAAACGCCCACCATCAAGCGCTGGAATTGGTAAAATATTAATAATCGCTAAATTCAAAGATAAAATGGCAATAAATTGAAGTAAATAAATTATCCCAAAACGAGCGACTTCCCCGGTATATTTGGCGATCGCCACTGGACCACCAACTTGGCCTTCAACGCTTTCGCCAGCAATTAAATCAGCAATTAAATAATAAAAAGCGCTGCCGATTAATTTTAGATACCAGCCAGTAGTTTTTGCTCCCTGCCAGAGGGCGTCAAACAAAGGATAGCGCACGGTGCCCGAGCCGTAAATTCCAATGCCAATACCACCGCGATCAATTTCGGGATAAAATTGAGGGGTAACGGCTAACTCGGTAGGGCCCGACTCAAGAGTACTCACTAAAATAGTGGTTGGCTGATCAACCCGCTCAGCCAGTGATTCTTGTAAAAAACTAACTGAAGTAACAGTTTCTCCCTCAACGGCAACAATCGACATGCCTGGCTCAAGACCAGCGATCGCTGCTGGTGAATCAGGGGCAACCTCTATAACTAAAACTTCAGTTGATAAAACTTTCGCCCGCTTGCCAACTTCATCTAAATCTTGGGGCATGCCGGCTAAATAACCAACGGACAATAAAAACCAAGCTAAAATAACGTTCATCACGACCCCGGCCACTAAAATCAGGGCGCGTTTCCAGGCGGCTTGACTAGCAAAACTATCTGACTCCAACTTACCATCACCATTTTCGCCTTTAATTTTGACAAAACCACCAGCCAGAATCCAGTTGATTGAATAAACAGTGTCAGCTGGGGCTTTCTCCGGATCAGCGGCTAAAGTCTCCAGTGACTGATTGCCTCGCAACCAGCGCCAACGCTTATTTTTGTCTTTATAAACACCAATCGCCCGCGGGGGAAAACCAAAGCCAAACTCTTCAGCCTTCACGCCTAGTCGGCGAGCGGTTAAAAAATGGCCAAGCTCATGAACAAAAACCAACAAAGAAAGCACGGCCACAAAAATAATTATCGTAAAAAACATAAAATTAAATAAAAATTAAGAAACAGCTACTAAATTTCCATTATATCCTTTTCCTTTTTGTCGCGCAACTCCTTTAATTCTTCATTTTTCTTTAAACTAAGCTCATCTAAGTCTTTAATAAACCGAAAACGCTCATCTTCAGAAATTTCTTTACTACTCTCGGCCTCTAAAATACTATCTTTGACTTCATCCCGTAATTGTCGCAAGGTAACTCGAGTTTTTTCCATTTTTTCATTGAGTTTTTTGACAATTTCCCGGCGATTTTCTTCGGTTAAAGGGGGCACTGATAATCGAAGCTTATCTCCCTCATTTACTACTCCCAGGCCTAAATCAGCTTCAATAATTGCTTTTTCCAGGGCTTTAATCACGCCCTTATCCCAGGGACTAATTAAAATAAAACGCCCTTCTGAGAGGTTAATGTTGGCAACGGCATTTATCGGATTAAAAACGCCATAAGCTTCCACCTGGACATTATCTAAAACGGATAAATTGGCCCGACCAGTTCGCAGGCTAGCAATGTCACGGCGAAAAAAATCTAAAGCGGCTTCAAAATCAGCTTTTTTGTCGGCTAAATAAATATTCATAAAATTAAAATTATTTTTCTAAATTACGAATGCCTAGGTAAACGATATTAGAATTTTCCGGGTTAACTAACAAAGACCAGCCAGCAGCCGTAGTTGGCAATCGTTTATTATTCCAGCTAACTCCACCATCTAAAGACCGAAAGAAAGTGGTATTAGTTACATAATAAATTTCTTGAGAATTCTGAGGATTTAAGGCGAAGGCATTAATGATGGCATCTTTTTCTGGTGGAATAATATTGACTTCCTCCCAAGTTAAACCATGATCAGCGGAACGTAAAATTTTCTGTAAAGCAATTAAGTAAACCATATCATCTTCTGGGCAAATAACCAATTCTCGAAAATTACCTAATTTAAAATCTTTAATCTCGGGATTTAGGTCCATAAAATCTTCAATATCAAAATTGATTTCCACTTCTTCGCTAAATTCGGGAAAGGTAATGGAATTAGATTTAAAGCTATATAACTTATTTTTCACCGTACCCACAAACAATAAACGACTATCTTGAGGCGACATCGTTAAATGGCTAACCCCCTCATCAAAACGGTAAATAGTTCGCCAAGCAAATCCCTGATCAATACTTTTAATCACTTCGCCCCGAGAAGTAGCGATATATAAATTTTGAGGGTTATAATGATCAATCACGATTTTGGTAACAATTACCCCGGGATTATTATCAAAATAAACTTGCTCCCAAGAGCGAGCACAATCTTGACTAGCATAGACCCGATTACCAATAGCGGCATAAATATTACATTTATCTTGAGGATCAACGGCAACATCATTAATCGTATTACGCGTTAAACCACTAGCTCGTTGCCAACCGTCATTGAGATTATGAGTGTAAAAGAGACCTTGCTCATAGGTGGCTAAGTAGAGAGCTTGGCTATCACTAGGATCAACCTCAATCGTGCGAATGCTCACCTGACTTAAGCTCCCCGGCTTACCAGTAATTGTCGGGATAAGTGACATGTTTTTCCAAGTATCCCCCCGATTAACCGAAACAAAGACACCGGCTTCAGCCGCTTGAGATTTTCGCCCACTAGAGGTTAAGGAGATGCTACAAGCTGACAATAAAACAGATAGAGCCAAAATAGCAATGATTAAACTAATTTTTTTCATATGATTTATATTATAAATTATTTACAGTTGAAAGGCGATATTAAGCAGGGTGTTTTTAGGATTAACGTTAGCCCGTAAATATTTAGCGGCTAACATTAAGTGATTTTTGATTTGCAGTAAGTAAGAAAGATCGATATTGGACTCTTCGGTGTTCTGGCTTAAGGTCAGCAGGCGATCTTTTAGGGCTTGGTAGTGAACTAAATCAGCTCGCCCTAAAAAAGTGATGATTAAGTCGCGCCATAAAATTTGCCAGTCAGCTACTAAAGTTTGGGCGGCCACGACATCAGCTTGGCGGGGAAGATTTTTTAAATAATCTTCCAGTAACTGGCGACGGGTAAATAAATTAGTGGCTAAAAAGTCTAAGAGTAGGGTGGCCCGCTGAATTTTGGCTTGATAGGTTTCGGGATTGTTTAAAAAATTTTGCGCTCTTAAGGGGCGGCCTTGGGCTAAAGCGGCCAAAGTTTTAGCCTCCAAGCGAGAAATTTTTCCCTGAGAAGTTAAATAATCATAAATGAATTCTTGGCTGGTAGGATAAAACTGAACAATTTGCGCTCGAGAAGCAATCGTGGCTGGCAAAGCAGCCAGCTCAGCCGTCACTAAAATGATAATTACTTTATCTTTGGGTTCTTCTAAGGTTTTTAAGAAGGCGGACTGGGCTTCGGGCGATAAACTTTCAGCGTCTTTGATGATGCCAATTTTATAGGAATTTAAGAAAGAGCTGAAATTTAGCATTTTGATAAATTGACGAACTTGCTCAACGGAGATTTGTTGCTTGCCTTCGAGGCGTTCTAAAATATAAAGATCGCTATTATAGCGCTGGCTATTTTCCTCACCTTGAAGACTGAAATTTTTATCTTGAACTAAAAGATTGCGAGCAAAAGCTAAGGCCAGCGTGCTTTTTCCTAAATCAGCTGGACCACTAAAAATATAACTCTGAGCGAGACGTCCAGAAATTAGGCTTTTTTCTAGAAAAGCGACGGCCTTATCTTGGCCTAAGCTAGGCCAATTAAACTTATTGTGAGAAACTTTATCAGACATAAAAACACTAATTCTTAAACGATTAAGCTAATTTAATTATAGCATTAAAATTAAGAAAGTAAAAAGTGATTAAGGGAAAAATAAGCTTCACTATAATTAATAATTAAGCTAACTTAAAAACTAAAAAAGACTATAGGCGGCCGGATTTTTTGATTGCTTTTTTGCTTAATTATTGTTATATTTAAAGAATAAATTAGCTTAATTTTAATTTTATGAACAGCCAACTAAAAACTTTAATGGTTTTTATTGGAGACGCAGTGATGTTTATCACTAGTTTATATTTGGCCCTCTTGGTTCGCTATAATTTTATTGGCGGCCAGGATGTGAATTTTTTAAATGAGCAATTTTTAAAGCACTTACCCCACTTTTTGGTGGTTTTTTGTATTTTTATTATTGTTTTTTATTTAAATGGTCTTTATGACTTGCGCCTCGCCAATGATTTTCGCTTACTCAGGCGCACCAGTATTAATAGTTTAGGGATTGGCATTTTGCTAGCGATTTTATATTTTTATCTTAATGTTAGCTCCGAGATCGCTCCGAAAACGAATTTAGCGATATTTTTTGTCGTCTTCACGCTCCTGTTTATTTTCTGGCGCCACTTAGCTTTTGATTGGATTCGAACAATTGCTACCAGCAACAAGATTGCCATTATTGGCGGCGGACCGCGAGCCGATAAATTGATTAAGGAACTTCAAGCTAATCCGGGACCAGGCTATGCTTGTGCAGTAGTGATTCGCGAGTTAGAAGAATTGGACACTCTAGCGGCGAAAATTAGAGAACATGAAATTCGCAGTATTGTTTTGATTAATGACTTTGATAATAATGCTAAACTGCGCAACTTACTGTTTAGCTTACTGCCGGAAAAAATTAGCTTTTTTACTTACCCCGATTTTTATGAAACCTTAACTGGCAAAATTCCAATTGAAGCGATTAATCAAGATTGGTTTTTGGATAATTTAAAAGAGGGGGATAAAAATTATTATGAATTTTCCAAACGCTTAATTGAGCTCTGTGTCTCCGCTTTCATTTTAATTATTTCCCTGCCCCTCTGGCCCTTGATTGCTTTAGCGGTTAAGTTTAATAGTGAAGGACCAGTTCTCTTTAAACAACAACGCCTCGGACGCCAAAGTCAAAAGTTTACGATATTCAAATTCCGCACGATGACTACTCATAACAACAATCAATCGCCAACCGCTATTAATGACCAAAGGATCACTAAAGTCGGCCGCTTCCTCAGAGCGACGCGCCTGGATGAACTGCCTCAGATGTTTAATATTTTTAGTGGGGAAATGAGCTTTATTGGCCCCCGACCGGAACGACCAGAAATCGTTGGCCAGCTAGAAACCAATATTCCCTTCTA
>CAYOTM010000022.1:4926-11266 GCA_964406935.1 uncultured Gammaproteobacteria bacterium | reverse complement strand
CTGACAAAACTTCTTCATTTCTAAACGATCCTTTAAAGTTTTTTTATTTTTACGAGAATGATAATTAACGGTTTTACATTCAGTACATTCTAATTTAATCATGTTATCTTGAGACATAAGAGTAAACGGCGACTTAAATTTTTAACTGCCAAATCAGTAAAAAATTAAGAAACAGCCAAAATTTTAATTAAATAATTATTAAACAGGCAAAATAGCGAATCATTTTGCCCTACTTATAAAATAAAGAAAAAAACCATAAAAGTCAACTAATTACCGCCGAAATCGCTTGAGACTCTCGCCAATATTTATCGTTGACATTTAAGACAATAGTGCGTTCCCCGACCAGCTAATTTAATTTTTACAATCGGTGTTTGACAGACTAGGCAAGCCTGACCTGCGCGACCATAAACCTTAAGGTGTTGGGAAAAATTACCCTGACGACCACTAGCATCGACAAAACGACTAAAAGTAGTTCCTCGATACTTAATCGCTTGAGAAATAATCTGGTTAATTGCCTGATATAGGTTGCTAATTTCTTGCTTAGTTAATGACTTGGCTCGACGCTTGGGCTTAATATCGGCTAAAAATAAAGCCTCATCCACATATATATTACCCAGACCAGCAATCGCGGTTTGTTTTAATAATAAAGCTTTAATATTTGTCTGATGACGTTTAATTAATTGCTGAAAAAAATCCAGAGTAAACTCCGGGCTTAAGGGCTCCGGTCCATAATTTTTTGCCAAAATAGTCGCTAGCTCTTGATCGTCAACTAATTTTAGATAAGCAAATTTACGCAAATCATTAAAAAATAAAGTAGTTCCTCCAGACAAATCTAACTGCACCCGAGTAAAGCGATTAGGCAAGGGCCCCCCCACGGCAGCCGCTAAAGATTTATTAGATAAACTATGACCACCGAATAAACTCAAATTTTTCTCCTGATAAATTAATTGGCCAGTCATTTTCAAGTGAATCAGTAAATTATTTTTAGAATTTTTCAAGCGAGTTTTTAATTTAGAATTAGTCGCCCGTAACTTAACAATTAATAATTTCCCCCGCCTGTCCAGTCTCCAGATAATCATCTGAGGTAAATGCTTAGTCAAAAAAGCCGCCGAAGGGGCGACATTTTTAAAGTCAAAAATTTGAATTTTAAGAATTTGGCGACCGTCTAATTTTTTACTTAAATCACGACGAACAGTCTCCACTTCAGGCAATTCGGGCATACAAATTAAATTAAGAAAATAACCGCTAAAACTAGGCTGAGAACAATAAATTCAACAATAAAAACCTTTAAGAAGCTCAGACCCATTTTGTCAGGATTGATAATTGGCATATTAATAAATTTTATAAGCTTATTATAGCAAAAACATTTAAAAATCGCCAATAAAAAATCATTAGTGGGGAAAAAATATTAAGCCCGACGATGAGTTCTTGATTAAATATGAAAGGCTCAAGATTATTAATTATTTAACTAATCAGGACTAATTAATCAGATTGGCATTCGCCGCGAAAAAAAGCCCATTCTTCACATTCCTTGCCACCGGGAAATAAACAAATACCCTGTTGTCCGCCAGTGGCATCAGTTCTCATTTCTAGGCGACCACCTTGCTGTTGACAATAAACTGAAGCGGGGTTGGCGAGCTGAAGATTATTGCTTTCCACGGATTCTACCTCATAACAACCCAAGATCATGTCAGTCGGAAAATTATAAGCTTCCATTTCCTGACAAGAATACATGCCATTACCATCAAAAGCTAATTTCCAAACTCCGTTTTCCTTATAAGCTAAAAAGAGACCGCCGGCATTAAACTCACCATCAACCGCAAATTTTATACTACCGCGAGCAAAGTCTCCAGTAAATTTTTCAACGGTCACTAAAATTTCCTCTAAGTCCCGATCATACTTGTCGCTGAAAGCTTGTTTAATCAGCTGAAGATCACTAACAGTAGCTTCAAGAATGCAGGGCTCCTCCCATTCTCGCAAACACTTGCCCTTGGCTTCACACCAAGAATAGCCAGCAGCAATTAAACAGTCATGCTCATCGGTCTGGCCACCAATTAGCTCTATTTGATTTTCATTATTTTCTAGATTTTTATTTTTATCTAGTTGACGATAGGCGTAGGCCCCAAAAATAAGCAAAGAAGAAACAATTATTACCGTCCAAAGAACTGAATAATTTTTGTTATTCATAGATTTAAGGCTTGTTTTTTAAAAAATTAACAAGCTGAGATTTATAAAATATATAAATTTATCTACAATAATAAACGTCAAAGCAATTAAAAGGTTACAAAATATTCTTAATTAAAAAAGGGGGCAAGCCTATTATTTTGGCTATAATATATAAAATTATCTTAATAATTAAAAAATAAAATAAATAAAGCAAAAAACAGACTGTCGTCTGTCTTTAGTGAAGCCCGCCTTCGTCGCGTCATAACGCGACTATGGCGTGATAAAGTGGGCCGGGCTGGATTCGAACCAACGAAGGCACAAGGCCAGCAGATTTACAGTCTGCCCCGTTTGACCGCTTCGGTACCGACCCTCAATAATCTTTTTTAATTATATATAAAAAATGCTGATTGTCAAACTAAAAATAAAAACCTGAAAGATAAAAAGAGATCTTTCAGGTTAGCGGTAAATATTTAAGCACCAATATTAACAATTACAAAGCGAACTAAGGCGTAAGCGGAAAAAATAACGGCTAAACCAATTACTGACCAAACAATAATATCTTTACCCTTTTTAATTTTATCCTGACTACCAGCTGAAGTCATCCAAATTAAGCCACCATAAATAAACATGATTAAAGCCAAAGAACCAACCACTCCAAAAATTGAATTAATTACCTGACCAATTAAAACATTGGGATCATTAACCTCTTTTCCTAGTGGGTTATCTAAACAAATTGTAGAGCCATCACCAGGACAAGCAGCGGTTTGAGCAAAAACAAAAGAATTAGCTAAAGTTAAACCCAACAAAATCACCAGAACAAAAATGAAAAATTTATGCATATTTTTATTTCAAGATATTAAAATTATAACATTTTTAAAAAAATAAAAAAAGGGGGAGCAATATAATTTGCTCCCCGAATTTAAATAACAATTATCGTGACCTCATCGCCTGTTTGGCTAAACAGACGAAAAATAGGATTCACTTTGTGGGGCATAATACCACGGCCTCCAATAATTCGATCACCATCAGTAAACCAGATTTCATAGTTATACCGAGGTGATTGAAATGAATAGGGGCCACAAGCCATCGGGTTTGATGCTCTAATTTGCATCAGCTCGCTTGGTTCTCCAGGGAGAACCTTGATTCGGTGAGTGCCCGGCCCCAAAACAATTAGTTCTAGGGGCTGGCTTTGTTGAGGCGAAGATGATTGTGCTTGTTGGTTTTTAGGCAACAAGCTATCATCCCTGGGAACAATGTCCCTGGGAGAAGCTATCTGCACAAACTCAGCCTCTATCCAATAGCGCCTACCGTTTATGAAGGTTTCGTTCTCGGTGGATAACTGAATTTCCACCAATCCTTGGCCCTCATAAACGAAGACCTCGGATTTGTGATTAACCAGGCGAACAATAGTTCCTCTAGTCAGAGGGTGGTCAACAACATCAAGTTGTTCGCCGTTCTTGACATAAAGAACTCTAGTGTCCATTAAGACAACCGCATAAGTAGTGGCCGCATCCATTTCATTGTTGATGCTGCCCCTGTCCTTTAAAGTAGTAATGCGCTTACTCCATGATTGAGTATAGCGAACTGTCGAACGGAAACTTTCCGGAAAGAAGTGCTTCCAGCCGATAGTTAGCAACATTACAACTACCAGTGGCCAGATAACTTTATCCAGAAAATTCATCTTGGCGGTTAACCCCAAGGAAATGAGAGCAACCAAAGCCACTCCCATTAGCGCTGTAAAGGAAACCAATTCCGGAAAAACCATCGCTAGAAAACCAAGAAAGGCAATCCAAGCGATGAAAACTTTGAGAGCTTGTGGAACAACAGCAGTGTTGATCCGAAAAACTCTCAAAATTATTCCAGCCGGTAACCAGGCCAAAAGAATTAGCATGCAAGCCAACACAAATGCGAAGGCTGTAAATCCTGGCCAAGGTACTAACAATCCTAAGATTATTAAAACCAGTGAAATGACAGCCGTAATAACTAAAACTATGGAATAAAGTCCTAAAAAATTTCTGACATTATTCCAAATATTTGGGAAATACGCTTGAGCAATAACCCATAGCGCTCCCAATTGACGTCCAATCCAATTACGAAAGGATGTCCAAAAAATCAACATAACCATAAAGGTCATAAAAACAGTAATCAAAATAATGTTCATTTTTTTGTCCTCCGTAATTTTAGATTGAACCTCGGTTTTTAATTTCACGAGCTTTTCTCTCGAGCCAAGTCTCATTAGGAAAAACCTTGTCTCCATCTTGCCTAATCTGACTCTCCTCCAAGGCTTTAAACACCTTAGATAAAGAATCTTTTATAGACTTCTGAAAAGTATCCAGACCTCGAGCAGCAGAGATAAATTCAGAAAGTTGCTCGTCATCCATTTTACAGAGCATAGCAACTATTACTGATCCTCTCATATTCCCCTTATAGGTTATTTTTTTCTTAAGGGGATTGCCCTTTTTGTCAAATACTGGAGAACCGTCTTTTATAACGATATCCTCAGTCATTACCTCTTGTTCGCCGCTACCAATAATTCGGATAATACGAGCTTTCGCGGCATCATCAAAACTATTCATTTTTTTATCCAGCTTATTTGCCTCTTCGGCAGTAACCATCCCTTCCTTAATAGCGATGGCCCGAGCATCCCAATAAAGGGTTTCGTCAGTCAAGCCAAATCCAAAAACTTTGGACTTCAAGAAATCAGCCCCCTTTTCTTCAGCAGCTGACGTAAAAGACTTAAAAACAGTTAGCATGGCCGCCGTAATAGCGCCTTCAAACATTGCATTTTTCATCATTTTTTCTTTTTTTTGGGTTAATATTTCTGTTTATTTCATTGTTAAAGACCTGATTAAAGCTGGTTTATAGACACTTATCCACATCCCAACTTTAATAGTCTATTATAGCATATTTAGAAGATAATGTCAAGATAATTTAGCCTTAATCTTGACAAAATAAAATTTATCTTTTAGTATCTAAAGAGCTATAAAAATCGTTCATTTAACTAAAAACCCCATTATAATGAAAAAAGTTGTCATTTTCCTGCATGGAGACGCCCGTGGCGCTCAAGATTTTAATACCAACACTAAAACTCATCGCGATTATGAAAAATGGAGTCGTCGCCAAATTGATTGGAAGTTAATCGCTGGCCACCTTAACCCCGACAATGATTTTTTCTACACTTTTATTACTCCGATTCTGGAGGCGGATGTTTTAATTTGCGATGCGGATAATTCTAACTATCAAGAAGAGGTCAGTTGTCATACTTGCCAAGCAAGATTACGGAAAGCTTTGGTGCGCATCAAAGAACTCAACCCCAAAATTAAAATCTTCATCAAAACCTGGTTCTATCTGGAGGAAGAAGAAGAAAAAAAATTAGCCAAATTAGGCAAAATAATTCCGGAATGGTTTTGGGAATCAGTGGTGAATGCCATTAAAAAATGATAAAAAATAAAAGCCGACTAAACCCGGCTTTTTTTATTGGCGAGCAGTTCCCTGACCCAACTTGTTATCTTCGAAAAAAATCGTTATATTATAATTAATAAAGCTAAATTTATGGCCATAGAAACTAATATTTACGACAAGCAATTTTTTAAAAACACCATTAAGCTCGAGCTGGACTCTGCTCTAGCGGTAGTAAAAATTATTTTAGAACATTATCAACCCAGTAGCGTCATCGATTTGGGTTGTGGAGCCGGTATTTACTTACAAGCCTTTGCAAAGCAAGGCGTTAAGGATCTGCTGGGAATTGATGGCGCCCCAGCCGCTAAGGACGAATTTATTTTTGACCCGAAAAAAATTCTCATTTTTGATTTAAGTAAAAAACTAAAATTACCTAAAAAATATGATTTATGTCTATGTTTGGAAGTAGCTGAACATTTACCAGCCAGTCAAGCCGACAAATTAGTTGATAATATTATTGGGGCGGCTGACAAAATTATTTTTACAGCGGCTGTCCCCGGACAAGGCCCCCGTAGTATTGGTCATATTAATGAACAACCAAATAGTTATTGGATTAAAAAATTCCAGAAGAAAAATTTTAGATATCGCCGAAAATTAAGTAATCAGCTACGCCAAGCGATGAAAAAACAAGAGGTGGTCTGGTGGATTAGTAATAATTTAATGATATTTGAAAAGAAGAAATAAACGATTAATAATTATCTTAAAAAAAGAGCCC
>CAYOTM010000022.1:4596-4916 GCA_964406935.1 uncultured Gammaproteobacteria bacterium | reverse complement strand
ATTTTAAATTTATCAAGCAAAAAAAAGAGCCCTGATCCTTTGGTCAGGGCTTTTGTTACTTTCGCTTCTTTTTCAGCATTTTTTCCGATCCTGACGATGTTTTTTTTCGATAAATACCTGATTAAGCATCGGGCCAGCTCGACTGTTGACTGTTGTTTTCATGTCTTTTCTTTTTTTGTTGATAAAAAGAGCGTCAGGCTATAAATAGCCTATTTATTATAATAAATTATTTTAAATTTATCAAGCAAAAAAAAGAGCCCTGATCCTTTGGTCAGGGCTTTTTAAATTTAATTTTCTTTGGGGATTCTCATAAATCCCAT
>CAYOTM010000022.1:658-4586 GCA_964406935.1 uncultured Gammaproteobacteria bacterium | reverse complement strand
TCCTCCGGTGACCGCGAAGAAGAAGCGGGGTCTTCCCATTTTTTTGAAATCACGGGCTCGCTTGTCACCCCAATAATTAATTGCCTCATCAAATTCATGAAGCACCCACAAAACATGACCATCACCATTTGCTTCGTTTTTTTTGCCGACACCAATGGCGATGCCTAGGCCCTCTTCTTTATACTCCCGAGTGGGAAGAAGAAAATCACCAGGGGCGAAACCAAATTCGCAAACGTCGTAATGCAAATTTAGGGTAATTGGTCCAGTTTTGTCTCGAATGACAATTTGATCATCAGTTTTCTCCAGGGTTAAATTTTGGAGTTTTTTTGATAATTTTAGCTGCCGAGCTTTCATTTTTGACATCGTTCTGCCTCCTTTTTTTGGTTAATAAATAAATTAAAAGATCAATGATAATGTATCTTACAATTATTTTTCTCGTATGTCAATTTGGATAATAAAAAACCGCGAATAATCGCGGTATTAAAAATAATTTAAATGATCAATTAATCAGCCTTGACGGGCGCACACACCCCTTCAAAATAATCTAAGTTATTAATATTTAAATTTAAATTTTTATTAATTAATAATAAACTCCCACTCAACCGATTATTACGATAGATATAAAGATTAATGCCGGCTTTTTTAATTTTATGATATAAAACAACTGGCTGGTTAATGATTTCTAAAGATAGCTGACCGTCAGAGGCTTTCACTGGTTTGACCCACCATTTATATTCAATAACATTAATATAAACGGTGTTGGTGGGAATCTCAAAATTGCCTGACAATTGGCCAGTGCATTCAAATTTAGTGGACTTGGGAATAGAGATTCGATAAATAGAAAAAAAGACAACGGCTGCAACAATAATGAAGGAGCAGAGCAAAATAATTATTTTATCAAAAGCCTCTTTGGCGTCTTCGCGATCCATTTGATTATTTATTTAATGATTAATTAAATATCACCTGAAAAGGGGCTACTTTAATTATATAATAAATTAGAGTAAACGGCAATTTAAAAAAACTCCCCTATTAAAATTAAGGGGAGTATTTGTTTACACAATTTGATCAATTAGCCCAATTTCCAAAGCTTCTTCCGGGCTCATCATTTTTGCTTTATCCATGATCTTAATAATTTGATCTAGGGGGATTTTCAATTTTTCCTCAAAAATGTTAACCATTATTTGATCACTTGTCTTTACCAGGTCAAGCTCCTTTTTTATCATTGAAGATAACTTTCTCATTGTATCATTGTGATACAAAGTGAAACGAATTGGATAGGAAACATGATGAATGAGTAATCGAGCATTTTTGCTCGCATATCTTTTTGAGCAGCCTTGAAGAATTACAGTTGCTCCAGAAAAACAATCACCAACGACCAGGCCAATCACTGAATTAGGGCTCATGACAATATTGTCATAAATTTTTTGCGCTCCTGGAAAATTACCGCCTGAGCTGTTTATTTGCAAAAATATTTCGCCCTTACTTTGATTAAGATCAAAGAGCTTGCCGATTAAATTATCAGCATCTTTTTCTGTAAAATCAAGATTAAGGTGTAAAGTTCTCTCAGGAATTATTTTGAAAGGTACTTTCATTTTCTGGACCCTCCTCGGTCCTGACTTAAAAGTTATAAAAAATTAATCTATTTTTTTGATTCTAAACCAATATTGACATTTATTGGCAATTAGAGTATAATAACTAAGTAATTGATTTTTGTCAATAGTAATTTAATTAATTATATATTATATTTATAAATTTATTAATAAATTTATAAATAGAATCACAAAATTATGGGATTTGGAAATGAAAAATTTATTACTGATGATACAGTAAAAAAATTGAATGAAACAGATGAAAGCGCTACAGATGATACAAAAGATATTCCAAGAGATGAAATCAGGGTTTTTAGCCCGAATGGACTTGTTAGTTCTTATCCAACAGAAGCAGCCGCTCGAAAGGCTGCTAAAGAAGCACAGGAAAATAGAAATTAAACAAATATTCAATTAAAAAAATCGAGCCTTCAGGTTCGATTTTTTGTTTATATTGATAAGAGTCACTCGACTCTTTTAGGCTGGCTTATCCCAAACAAAACCTTGACCAAAACTCCCCCAGGCAGCAACTGCTTGATAGTTAATGTTTCTTAAGTCTAAAAAATCAGCTATTCCCTCTGGGCTTAAGTCATAACCGTAAACCGGATCTAATATTTTTTCTCCTTGTTGACTAGTAATTTCGGCAAGTGCCATCACTGGCTCTTTGACGCCAATCACATAAGCTAATTTTATCAGGACTTCTTTAGCCTGATATTTTTTTAAATAATCAACGGCGATTTTTCTGGCCATGTAAGCCGCTGAGCGATCAACTTTGGTATAGTCTTTGCCAGAAAACGCTCCACCACCAATTGGTATTTGGGGGCCATAATTATCACAAACTAATTTTCGACCAGTTAGACCAGTATCAGCTAAAAATCCTCCTTGCTGCCAGTCGCCAGCAGGATTGGCATAGATTTTTAAATCTGGAAGAGTAATTTTTGATTCTAACCAACTATTGATTAACTGCAAAATCTCAACAGCCGATAAGCCACAGAAGCTAGCGACAATCACTGCGAGTTGATTGGCCTCTAAAGTGATTTGCACTTTGCCGTCACTGGCGTGCTGAGAAAAAATATATTGAGCCAGACTTTTGGCCAGATATAATTCTTGGGGAATAAAGGCCTCATTATCTAAACAAGCATAGCCGACCATAATTCCCTGATCACCGGCCCCACCATCATCAACGCCCCGCGCGATTTCCGGACTTTGGGCATCAATATTAATTTGAATACCATAGTTATTGCCTGCTACTTGACGAACAATAGTCGGAATATTAATTTGCGCTCGCGTACTTAATTCGCCAGTTAAGCTAATTATATTATGACCACCCATAGTTTCAATAGCTACCCGACTAGCGGGATCTCGCCTAAGGCAAGCATCTAAAACGGCATCGCTAATTTGATCACAAATTTTATCGGGATGAAGAGGAGTTACCGCTTCCGCGGTTTTTAAATTAAGAGATTGATGGCTGACTTGATTTTTTTGTTTCATAAATTTAATAATTAATAATAAAAAAGCTCTTTCCGGCGAGAAAGAGTTTTTAAAAATAAAAAATCGACCTTTATCTTTCCCGCTTAGGGCTAGACTTGGCACCTTCCAAGCGGATTGCCTTGGGGTTGCCGGCAGGTCATCGGGCTAGTTCCCTCGCTGCGCTCTGGATAATTAATATTTAATTGTAAAGTTAGTATACCAGATTTTAATAAATAAAATCAAATATTAAATGAATAAAAAACAACAAGTGTTACGGCTCAAAAGTTTTAATAGCGAACAATTAGATATACGCTAAGATTCTGATATAAGAAATCATAGCGCAATTCGGTTATTATTTTGATAGCTTCCAACCTAAAATCTTTATAGACTTCTAGGCTGGGGGCTAACCTTAAGTTATCAATATACTCAGTATTGATGCCAACGGCCATTTTTACGAAGCCAACATCTTTTCCCATTGCTAGTTCATAATTATGAACCCCATTGGTCCTACGACCATTGATTTTTAAGGAGTAGGTCCCTTTGGTTGCGACAGGAGAGAAATGCTGAAAATGAAAAGCGGGGATAATCAAATAGTTCATGGCAAAAGTGTAAAGATTTTGGTTAAAAAATCCTTGATCAATTTTGCCAAAACCAGCTTGATTAAGAAACCAGAAATTACCATTTTGGGGATTATAGTTAAATAAAACGAAATTCCCAAAATTATTTAAATTCTTAGTTCCCCCTAGAAACCAATACTGCTTATTTGATATTCCAATCGAAGCAAAAAAATTTTCAGGATGATAAGCCATCCAAGCATAATAAGAATCATCTTTATTGTCCGAAAATAGACGATTCGTCATTATGTAAGCTTC
>CAYOTM010000022.1:0-648 GCA_964406935.1 uncultured Gammaproteobacteria bacterium | reverse complement strand
CTTCAATCGTAAACTTATCATGAGCCAATCTTCCGCCCCCAAAATCATTGAGAATGGAATTCCTATTCAGTATACGACCAAGCTCAAGTGAAGTGGTCAGTTTTCCGATTTTATAACTCCCAAATAGATCAACTACATAGGAATTATTTTCAAAATCGTCACCGGTCATCAGAAGAGCAATGCCAATATTGTACAAAGAGTCAGCAACAATCTTTGGCAGAACCAGACTAAGAACGTCTGGAGAATTTTCTTGATAGTCGTATTTCAGACCAAATGAGTTGCCGATAATCTCAACTCTCTGAGTGTTGATCTGATAACTGTTAGTATCCACTAAAGCGCTGGTTTCCAAATTTACCTTTTGGGCGAAAAGAATATTGACCCAAAAAAATGAAGCAATGATGATTGCTATTTTTTTCATTTTTTCTCCTTAATTGTTGGTTAATAATATTATTACTCATAGCAACGGGTAAAAAATTATTAACAAACAAAGGAATTGGTTTTGGGTTATTCTTAAAGCCCAGCAGTTCATCTGGTACCAGGAGTATAACTACCCCCAAACAGATACTTTGGAAAAAAATAAATATTTCTTCCAAAATTATTCCACAGGGAGAAGCGAAATCATCCTCATTAATAGAAAAATTAACTTCA
>CAYOTM010000021.1:0-11286 GCA_964406935.1 uncultured Gammaproteobacteria bacterium | reverse complement strand
AAAAAGTATACTAATGGCATAATCTTTTAAGAGTTTACTTATTGTCGAACTTTAAAAATAATGAAATGAAAAGAAACTTGATGTTTTTATTGATGACATTTTTATGTCTTTCGGTCTGCGGGCAAATTGAAATTGAAACATTTCAATTAGAAAACGGAGAATTCCTTATGGAAGTTGAGTATGGCAAGTCAATAGCTGAAACAGTTCATGATGGAAAATTCGGTTATGTTGATAAAGAAATAATTGAAAATTATGCCATTTATGAAAATCAAGGCACAAACCAAGGCAAAACAATAGTTATTGCCGCAATCATTACCTTTAATAAGAAGGTTTCAAGCGCCGAGGCTAAAGATTTGCTTGCAATGGATGGAAGGTATAGGGGTGCTAATATCTATGAATTATTAGCATTAAATAAACAATTTAAGCACCCTTATTTTAATTCCTACAATAAAGGCCCTAAAGTCATAGATATTGGAAATGGATTAAAGATTCTAGACTACACCTTAAAATCAGAGATTGACAGTAGAAGCAACAGCTTGGTATTGGCTTTAGATTCTGGAATTTGGGATTTTAAATCGCTGCCCGGATGGTCGCCATGGGTCACTGCCTTTATTTATGATAGAGACATAAGAACTCTACAAATAAGGCAAGAATTTCCTCGTGGAGAAATAAAAGACATGCTTATTAATTCTTATTCCTCAGACGCCTATTTAGTGGTAAGAAAATGAGGTTGGTGTGAAAAGCCTAAACATTGAACATTATAATGAGCCCCTGCTAAAAATAGGGGCTTTTTTATTTATTAAATCACCTTTGGTTCGAACTTTGTCCACGACTCCGAGCGAATGAAAAAAATCCAGTGTAAGCTGGATTTTTAAAATGAGCGAAGGGGAAGCAAAGTGCCTGCGTATTATCTATAATTTTTTTATAAAAAATTTTGAAAGTAGCATCTCCAGGCAAGCAAAAATAAGTGGACAAAATAATATTTTAATGATACTATTCCTGCTGGTAATTAACTTATAAATAATAATCAATTTATTTAAAAATTATGAAAAATTTTAGAACAGAAGGCGCTCCTCGTCGCGGCGGCTTCGGTGGTGGAGATAGAGGCGGTCGTGGTGGTTTTGGAGGTGGAGATAGAGGCGGTCGTGGTGGTTTCGGAGGAAGAGACGCTAACGCGCCTAGAGTTATGCATCAGGCAACCTGTGCCGAATGCAATAAGATTTGCGAAGTACCATTTAAACCAACTGGCGAAAAACCTGTTTTTTGCAGTCATTGTTTTGCTAATCATAGACCAGAAGAAAGAAGTAATAGACCAGCACAATTTTCTATGGACAGACAAGCTCGGCCAGACAGACCTCAGCCAGTTAAAGCTGATAACGGACGCTTAGAAGAAAAGCTGGAAGCAATTAGCGTTAAATTAGATAAACTGGTCACTCTTTTAACTGAAAAATCAGATAGAGAAATAAAAACAGTTAATCAGGTTAAAGAAGTTTCTACTATTCCCAAGAAAGCTGAAGTAGAAAAGAAAGCAACTCCTAAAAAAGTTACAAAAAAGAAAGCTGCCCCTAAAAAAGTTGCTAAAAAGAAATAATTTTTTTATAACAAATTCTTGTTAATTAAAATTATTTAAATCTATGAAGTATTAGAGCATAGTATACTTTTTATTTATTTAAAATTACTCCGACCGCATCACAGCTCTCAATGAATAGACAAAATAGCACTTTTTGTGCTATTTTTTGTATATAGAAAATAAAAGAATATAAATATGAATAATAATAAAAACTACGTCAAAGAAATAACCAATATTGAAGATGATTTTGCTCAATGGTACACCGATATAGTTATTAAGGCGGGCCTAGCTGATTATGTTGATATTAAAGGATTTGTAGCTATTAAGCCCTACGGTTTTGCTATTTGGGAAAATATTCAAAAATATACCAACGAAGAATTTAAAAAAGCGGGTGTTAAGAATGTATATTTACCATTACTTATTTCAGAAGATTTATTAAATAAGGAAAAAGAGCATATCAAGGGTTTTGCTCCAGAAGTTGCCTGGGTAACTCATGGCGGTCAACAGAAGTTAGAAAATCGGTTGTGTATTCGACCAACGTCGGAAACAGTCTTTTCTACTTTGTACGCAAAATGGACCACCTCATGGCGAGACTTACCAATGATTTTTAATCAATGGTGCAATGTTGTCAGGTGGGAAAAAGAAACTAAGCCTTTTTTAAGATCCAGGGAGTTTTTATGGCAAGAAGGACACACTGTTCATGAGACCGCTCAAGAAGCTAAGGATTTAACTCTAAAAATGTTGAACATATACAAAAAAATTATTGAAGAAAAGTTGGCCATTCCTGTTTTGCAAGGAGAAAAAAGTGAAACTGAAAAGTTTGCTGGGGCGGAAAATACTTATACCGTAGAAACTTTAATGCACGATGGCAGAGCTCTGCAGGCCGGTACTAGCCATTATTTTGGTCAGAATTTTAGTAAGCCTTTTAAAATTAAATTTATTAACAAAAACGAGGAAGGGGAGTATGCTTATCAAACTTCTTGGGGAATTAGCACCAGATTAATTGGCGCGGTCATTATGGCTCACGGTGATAATCGGGGACTAAAATTGCCACCAGAAATTGCCCCTATTCAAGCTATCATTATCCCTATTTCTTTATCCGATGAGCTAGTAGTTAAAAAAAGTCAAGAATTATTTGCTGCTTTGAGTGAAGACTTTAGAGTGGAAATTGATAATAGAGATAATTATACTCCGGGATATAAATTTAATGATTGGGAAATGAAAGGGGTCCCCGTTAGAATCGAAATTGGTCCTAAAGATATTTTGGAAGATCAATGTATTATAGTTGAAAGAGATACTGGCAATAAAACAGCTATTAAACTTAGCGAGATGCCTCTTAAGTTAAAAGAAGTTTTAAGCAATATTCAAGCTAGAATGTTTAATGATTGTCAGAAGAATATGATTGACCGAACTTTTTCAGCTAGTAGTTTAGATGAGTTTGTTGAAAAGATTAACAAGAAACAGGGTTATATTAAAGCAATGTGGTGTGGTAATGAAAAATGTGAGGCTAAAATAAAAGATAAAACTGGGGCTAAATCTCGATGCCTCCCATTTGATCAAGAAAGGATCGCTGAAAAATGTGTTGTTTGCGGTAAAAAGGCTAAACACTTAGTATTTTGGGGAAGACAATATTAATAAAATACATTTTTAAATAGTATGATTTTAGTATCTTAATCTAGTTTTAATACTTTATGAACACTAAGCAAGAACAAATTCTCAAGATTTTAAATCGTGGAGTGATTGTTGAAATTTTACCCTCTAAGGAGGAGTTTATTAAAGCCTTGTCAACTAAAAAACTCCGTTTTTATATTGGAGCTGATCCCACTTCAAGCGCCCTCCATCTCAGTCATGCTAAAAATTATATGATACTTGAGGAGTTTCGTCAGCTAGGGCATGAAGTAATTGTTTTAATTGGTGATTTTACTGCTCGAATTGGTGATCCCACAGAAAAAAGTACTGCTCGCCAACAATTATCCTTAGAAGAAGTAGAAACTAATGTTAAAAGTTGGTTAGCCCAAATTAGACCTTTAATGAATTTTGCCGATAAAAACAACCCACCAAAAATTATGTATAATGGTCAGTGGTTATCGAAACTAACCATGGAGGAGGTGATTAAATTAGCCGCTAACACTACCGCCCAACAACTGCTTGAGCGCGATATGTTTCAAAAAAGACTAAAAGATGCTAAGCCAATTTTTTTACACGAATTTATTTACCCTCTGATGCAGGGCTATGATAGCGTCGCCATGGATGTTGATGTCGAATTATGTGGGACTGATCAAATTTTTAATGCCTTAATGGGGCGCACCTTACTCAAGAAGTTAAAAAATAAAGACAAATTTGTGGTGGCCGTTAATTTAATGGAAAATCCTAAAACCAAAGAATTAATGTCTAAGAGTTTAGGAACAGGAATTTTTCTTAATTTTTCCGCCGAAAATATGTTTGCCGGAATTATGGCCCAGCCCGATGAAATGATTAAAGTATTTTTAATTAATAATACTCGCCTGCCCTTAGCGGAAATTGATAAATTACTAAAACTAGCTAATCCTCGTGATGCTAAAATGAGAACAGCTTTAGAAATTACTAAAATTTTTCACGGCGAAGATCAGGCTAAACAAGCCAGTGATATTTTTGTTAAAAAATTTCAAAAAAGAGAAATCCCGGATAATTTAGCAGAAATTAAAGTTTCAGCCAGCAGTCTCTCATTATTTGAACTTCTTAAAATTTGTTTACCAAAAACTAGCAATAGTGAAATTAAAAGATTGACTGTTCAGGGTGGCATTAAAATTAATAATGAAAGTAAATTATTATTGGAAGAAAATATTGAAATTCCAGCGAGCGGTTTAGTAATTAAAATCGGTAAGAAGCAGTGGTTTAAAATATTAAAATAAAAAATCTATGACTTTAATTTTAAAATGGTTTATTTCCGCCTTAGCAATTTTAATTGCTGGTTATTTTATTCCCGGGGTAGTGGTTACTGGTCTTTGGACGGCCTTAATATTAGTCATTATTTTAGCCTTGCTTAATGTCACCATTAAGCCCCTCCTGATTTTACTGACCCTACCGATTAATTTTCTCACTCTAGGCCTGTTTACCCTAGTGATCAATGCTCTAGTTGTCCTTCTGGCCTCAACCATCGTTAAAGGCTTTCTTGTTGGTGGTTTTCTTAATGCTTTGTTATTTAGTCTCCTGTTAACAGTTATTCAAGAAGTTTTTCATTTAATTTTAAAAAATAATAAAAAACGCTCTTATGAAAAAAATACCAAAAATATTAATTAAAATTTCGGTTGTGGTCACTTATTTGGGGATGATTACGATTAATGCCTTAGCTAACATTTTACCGATTAATAATTTAAACACTGGTCAAGTATCCGATTCCTACCCCAACTTATTTGCACCGATTGGCCTTACTTTTTCAATTTGGGGTTTGATTTATCTTGGCTTAGCGGTTTATACTATTTATCAGTTTAAGAAGAATAATAGCCGGGAAGACCTAATTCAAAATGTCGGTATTTATTTTATTATTAGCTCACTAGCTAATATTTTATGGATTTTTTCTTGGCATTATCAGTTTATTGCTTTTTCTTTATTATTAATGCTAATTATTTTGGGTTGTTTAATTAAAATTGCTGATCGCTTTAATCAAGAATCATTATCTCTTAAAGAAAAACTTTTAATGAGACTTCCTTTTAGTTTATATTTTGGCTGGATTACAGTGGCTACAATTGCTAACGTGACGGCTTTTTTAGTATCTTTGAACTGGTCAGGATTTGGCTTATCACCAACCCTATGGACGGTAATTGTTTTACTGGTTGGCGTCGCGATTGGTTTATGGCGAATGTTTAAAGATCGGGCGATAATTTATGGCGGAGTATTTATTTGGGCTTATTTTGGAATTTATTTAAAACATGTTTCTCCTGATTTTTTTAATCATCAGTATCCAGCCATAATTATTACCACTATTTTATCAATGGTTATTTGGGCTAGTGCCATTGGTTTGCTAATTGGGCAAAACCGGGCTAACTTTAAGAAAATTAATTTTTAGGATTAAAAAAAATTAAATACAAAAAAAGACCGAGTTACCCCGGTCTTTTTTATATTTTGTAATTGTTTATTTTACTGGTTTATTAGGAGATACTGGTAAGGTTGGTTTGGTTGGTTTTTCTGGTTGCTCTGGTTGAGCAGGAACAGTTTGACCAGAAACATGAGAAGCTAAACCTTGAGGATCAGTTTGAGCTGAGTTATTAACTGCTTCACCAAATTCTTGACCAGTTGTTTCATGAGCAGCTGGAGCTCCAGCGGCAGGCATATCAGTGATAGCCATTGTAGCCATCATTTCTGGCTGTTCTGGTTGTTCTGGTTCAGTAGGAACATCTTTAGGAGCAACGTGATTAGCAACGGCACCTGGGGCGCTATTAGCTAAAGTATTAACAGCGGCTCCAAATTCTTGACCAGTCATATTATGAGCAGCTGGCATGCCATTGGTTTTTGCCATGGTATTACCATTATTTGCTCTATAAGTTTGGCTTTGAGCTTTTAACTCCTCAATTACTCCTTGATATGATTCGACTTTAGCTTCAACTACTGCTATTTGAGTTTCTACTCGAGTATTGTAAGTTTCTACTCTTGTTTCAACACTATTTTTTCTATTTTTTAAAGCTTCTAGTCTTTTTTCTTGAGCTGCTTGACGTCGAGCATCAGCTACTTCAGGAATTTGAGCTTCCAAGGTGTTGATTTGCTCGTCAATTTTATTGACGCTCACTTCCATTCGAGTATTGTAAGAGTCTAGGCGAGCTTGTAAACTTTTAGCTCGATTAGCTTCGCGAGCTAACGCTCTTTCATTCTTGACAATTTCTGCTTGAGTTTGTTTTTGATAAATTTCATGGCAGAAAGTTGGCACTTCATCACCTTGTAAGCTAGCGATGAAAGCTTCTAACTCAACTTTTTGAGCATTTCTTGTGTTTAATAAATTTTGAATATCAGTGGTGTCAGCTTCAGCCGCTACCTGTCTTTCTAAAATAGTTCCCAATTTAATGATTTGTCGATCTAATTGATTGACAACATTTGTTAAGCGAGTAATATTTCTACTATTTCGCTCAGCATTAGATAATGCTTTACAGGAACTAACCACAAATCTTTTAGTGTAAACTGGTTTATTAACCAGTTCCTCTTCTTGAGCTTGAGTAGCTAATATTGGTGTAAAAACCATGATAGCTAAGAGCAAGAAGCTAAGATTTTTTAATTTTTTCATATTTTTTTGCCTTTGCCGATCATCTTTCGAATTAGGCATTAGCTTAAATGATATTAACATTTTTGACATGAACATTATATTATATCAAATAATCAAAAATTTGTCAATATCCCAATTTACTCACCCCTTGACTTTGATAAAAGGGGTAATTTTTTAGGGTTTTTTGCCAATTATTAATATAAATTACCAAAAAACCAGGCATTTAGTTTTCTAAGTTTTTTTATTATTAAAAACATGCTATAATAATTTTATTCCAATTATTATTTAATTAATTATCAATTTATGAAAAAATTATCTATTTTTTTCGCCCTATTAATTTTTAGTAGCCTTTTTCTGTTAACTGCTTGTGGCAAAAGAGTTGAGCAATCAAGAATTATTTCCCCTGAAGACCAATCAGAAGAGCTTGGTAGTAGTACTTTAATTAATGATCCGATGTTGACTAAGTATAAATGGCTATGGGAAGAAACAATTTATGCCGACAACACTCAAGTCAAGCCCCAGGTTTCCGATTCTTTTATTTTGGTTCTAAACGATGACGGCACAGTGACAGCTGACACTGATTGTAATAATATGTTTGGTAACTTTACAGTCGCTCAAGGTGCTAAAATTGATTTTCCGGCCACTGCCTCCACTAAAATGTATTGCGAAGGTTCTCAAGAAACAGAATTTGCTAAAATCTTAGATAAGGCCGATAATTATTTCTTTGAAGAAGACACCCTAATGATTACCTGGGAAGATAATGAAGCGGTTAGCAGTTTTACTCCTTTATTTAGATAATAATTGTTCAATTTTTATTTAAAAACCCTGCTTAGCAGGGTTTTTTATAAATTAACTAAAAATGAAGAAATTTTTTTTATTAACGTATTAATTTAAGAGACTCAATGACGATTTAAAAATTAGATTATGATTGTTAATTCTTTATAAATTATATAAACTATAAAGATAGTTTAATTATTTTTTCATGACTGAAGTGGGAAAACACATTAATTTAAGCGATGAGCAATTAGCCGTCTTAAGTTTGGATAATCATTCATTTTTTAGTATCTTAATTGATCGCTATAAAGGGCGTCTTTTATCTTACATTAGACGCATGTCTTTAGTTTCCGCTGAAGACGCCGAAGATTTGCTCCAAGAAGTATTTCTAAAAGTTTATTTAAACTTAAATAGTTTTGAGCAAGATTTAAAATTTTCTTCGTGGATTTATTCAATTACTCGTCATCAAATTATTAGTAATTATCGCAAATTAAAAGTACGTCCAGAAGGGAATTCGGTCAAAATTGATCAAAATTTAATTGTTGAATTAGTATCTGGCATTCAGCTTGATAGTGAACTTGATCAACAATTGTTAAATCAACAAATTTTTGCTGCCCTTGATCAGTTAAAACCTAAGTGGCGAGAAATTTTAATTTTGAAATTTTTTGAAGAAAAAGATTATCAGGAAATGTCTGACATTATCAAAAAACCTCAAGGAACGGTAGCTTCAATGTTGCATAAAGCTAAACAGGAGTTTAAGAAAATATATCTTGAAAAACATACTAACAATCAATAAATATATGTCTGAACAAAATTTAACTGATAAAATTATTGATAGAATTAAACAAGGGCAGCTTAAACCTAGACCGCGCTGGTCTTTTGTTTTTAAAAATTATTTTTTATGGTTTTTGGGGGTATTATCTGTAATTTTAGGAGCAATTTCTTTTTCCCTAATGATTTACTTGTTTGCTTCAGGTAATGCTCTAATTAATAATAATTTTGGCGCTTCTTTGGGGGAGATATTATTAGTGATTGTCCCAATTTTTTGGTTAGTTTTTTTAGTCGCCTTTATTATTTTATTTTATCTAAATCTAAAAAGAACAAAAAAGGCTTACCGTTATTCACCCCTCCTTATTTTATTAATTGGTTTAATTTCCAGTTTAGCCTTAGGCAGCACTTTTTATTTATTTGGTTTGAGCCAAAAATTTGATAATTTATTAGGAAAAAATATTAATTCCGCGATTTATGGTCGTTTTCTTAATCCTCAAATTGAATTTTGGTCAGATCCAGCACAAGGGCGTTTATCTGGTCTAGTTTCTGCTGTTGGGCCAGAAAATAGTTTATTTATTATTGATAAAGATTCTCAGGAATGGTTAGTTATTTATTTACCGGAAGCTAATCGTCATTTTTTTGAAATTAATCCTGGGGTAGCTTTAAGATTTTTTGGTCAGCAAATTAATGATAATCAATTTCAAGCAACTAGAATTATGCCCCTAACCCCAGGTCGTGAGTTTTTTAATCGAAATGGTGTTCACCAAAGATTAGAAGAAAATATTAATAACCAAGAGGTTGAGCTAAGAAGACGTCGGATGCTGGATGATTGCTGGTTATTAAATAATAACCCTCAATAATTGATTAATTATTAAAAAATGAAGAAAAAAATTTTTCCTGCGTAGTACTCAATGAAGGCCTTAAAAAGTTAATAATTAATTTAATATTCTAAGTATTTTCCTTTCAAGATAATATTTTAGAATAAAATATTTTATGAAACAACGATTAAAAAATATCATTATTCCAGCCTTAGCTTTATTGGTTTTTGTACCAGCAATTACTTTAGCCGCTAATAGCGAATTTGTCTTTCCTGATAAAGGGAAAAAGGAGCAAGCGCAAATTTCTTTACAGGCTAATGGCGAATCATTAAATCTAGATAAAACTGAGAGATTAGCAACCAGAGATGCTCGTCGTTTAGCTAATCGGGCTAATCGTCAAGCCATGCTTGAAGTTTTAAATAGTGGTGATTATGAAGCTTGGTTAGCATTTGCTGAGGATAAAAATTGTCCAATGATTTCTCAAGTTAATGCTGAAAACTTTTCTGATTTTGTGGCCGCCCATCAAGCTAGAATGACTGATAATCAACAAAACTTAAATCAAATGAAGCAATTACGATATCAACAATAAATTATTAAATAAAAATAATTCACCTAAAAATAGCGCAAAATAAGCGCTATTTTTAATTATTTAGATTATTTTTATTGCCAAGTTAAGAATAAAATACTACAATATAAATAGCTTATTGTTTTTAGATATAATTTAATTTTTATTTATTAATAATTAAAATTAATTTTTAATTTTTTTTATTTTTAAAATAAGCTGAAAAATTTCACCTCATCTTAATTTATGTTTCAAAAATATTTTTCCAAATATTCTCTTGCGGCCTTAATAGTATTTACTTGTTTAGGCCTTTTTTTATTTTATCAAAATAAGGTTGCCAGTTCTAATAAAAATAATTCAGACTGGTCAAATTTTGATAAGCCAGAAATTTTAGAGCCAGCCGATCGTCAAGTGAGTCTCTCAATCGAGACTGGTCAAACCTTTGGTCAGTTAATGTCTCAGGCTGGAATTAGCTCAGTCTTAGCTCAAGAAATTTATCAACTGGCCTTGGATGATTATGATTTAGCTAAAATTCGCGCTGGCTATCAACTAACCCTAATCTTTCATCAACAATCTGACACTTTAAAATCCTTACACTATCCCCTAAATACCGAAGAAGAAATTTTAGTCAGTCGTGAAGTATTAGTCGATGAAACCGGTCAATTAACCACTAACGATTGGCAAGTGAAATACCAGGCGATTCCTTATGAAACTAAATTGGTGATTAAAGAAGCAACTGTTAAATCATCGGTTTATCAGGCGGCTCTGGATAACAATATTGATGAGCGAGCAATTATTTCCTTAGCTAATGCTTTTCAGTGGTCTTTAGATTTTGCCATGGATACTCGTCAGGGGGATAGCTTTAAATTTATTTATGAAGAACGTTATTTAAATGGCGAATATAAAATGCCTGGCAAAATTTTAGCTGGTCAGTATCTTAATGATGGTTCAAATTATCAATTATTTTATTTTGAGGATGGTGAGGATAATCAGGGTTATTTTGATATTGATGGCAATTCCGTCCAAAAAATGTTTCTCAAAGCACCTTTAGAATTTAAATATATTTCCTCGGGCTTTACCACTGGACAACGTTATATTGAAGCTTTTAATATTTCCACTGGTCATCGGGCTATTGATTATGCGGCTGCCATGGGAACGCCAGTTAGGGCGGTTGGCGATGGTAAGGTGACGATTGCTTCTCGTCAAGGTTCTTACGGAAATAAAGTTAGTATTCGCCATAATGGCACTTATACCACTAATTATGCCCACCTATCTCGTTTTGCTGTGAAAGTTGGCAACCAAGTTAAGCAGGGACAGATTATTGGCTATGTTGGCTCAACTGGTTTATCGACGGGTCCTCATTTACATTATGAAATGGTTAAAAATGGGGTTAAAGTTAATCCCCTAAGAGAAATTTTACCCCCTGGTGAACCAATTAAAGAAGAAAATCGTCAGAGATTTAATGAGGAAATTACTTATTGACAAGAATTATTAGCCCAATAGTTTATTAGTTATTTACTTAATTATAAAAAAGGAGGTTGAGATGTCTGATTACAAAATC
>CAYOTM010000020.1:7394-12536 GCA_964406935.1 uncultured Gammaproteobacteria bacterium | reverse complement strand
ATTGGCTATAATGCCATTAGTCTTGGTTCAAATACTGTTGTCTTAGGCAACGACTCAATTGTCACTACTGCCCTTAAGGGCAGTGTCGGCATCGGCACCGGCACCACTACTCCCGCTTTCAAACTCGAAGTTGTTGGCACTGGTTCTTTTAGTCAACCAGTAGTGGTCGGTACGCCGATCAATGATGATCACGCCGCCACTAAAGATTATGTTGACAGCGCCGCTTTAGGCGGTGGCGGTGGCGGCGGTGATTCTTACTGGACTTTATCGGGCAGTAGTTTATATGCCTCTTCAACTGATTGGTCAGTGGGGATCGGAACGACTGTTACCAATGCTGCCCGCTTAACGTTAGCTGATCACACCACCGCCGCAGGTGGCATTAGATTCAGATCTGCTAGCACGGCTGTTAATTTGTATAGTCGAGCCACAAATGTTTTAAAAACAGACGCTTCTTTTGAAGCTGGTTCATATAAAATAGGGACCACCAATGTTATTGATGCTAGTAGAAATATAATAGCCGGCAATGGCACGCTTACTTCTCCATCTATTCGTGCTTCATCATACACTACCACTGGTTTATCTTGGACCACCGGACCAACCTTAGTTTTTATTACTAGCGGTAGTGAAAAAATGAGAATTAATAATTTAGGGGACGTCGGGATTGGCACTATTGCTCCCACCGAAAAACTAACGGTTAATGGTAATGTCCAAGCCGATGCTTTCTACTATTCTTCTGATTTAAGATTAAAAAATAATATTCAACCGCTAGTCGATAGTATTAATAAAATTAAATTATTAAATCCGGTTTCCTTTGCTTGGCGGGAAAGCGGGGAATTAAGTCAAGGATTTATTGCTCAAGATTTAGAAAAAGTTTTACCGGAGCTGGTTAAGACTGATTCTAACACTGGTTTTAAATCAATTCAGTATGGTAACTTAACGGCGATTTTAACGGCTGGTCTTCAAGAACAGCAAAAAACGATTGAATATCTTGAAACTGAGTTGGAAATTTTAAAAACGCGCCTGGAAAAACTAGAAAGTAAATAATTATTAGAATTTCGTCTTAAATCTTTGTAATAATTAAAAATAAGATTAAATTATCAGCTTCACTTTTTATTCCAAATTTAGCTTCAAGTCTCTCTGCTGGTTTTTAATAACTTTAAACTATAAGCTTTACCTTCAATTTTAAATTCAGTCTCAAGTTTTAATAAATAGTAATTAAAAACTTAAATTAATTAATTTGTTAGCAAATATTTATTTTCTTTAATTTTTATGTCCGCTAAAAAACCTTCTTCAAATAAAAATCCCTTAGCTCGCGGGAAAAATAAAATTTTAGTGCTGATTATTACCGCTTTGTTGACCGCCCTAGTTTTTTTAATTTTTTATAGTTTGCAGTTATCTATCAATAGTGAAAAATTATTAAAGAAAAATTTAACAGTAAATAACCTGGAAAATTTAGATGATGACCCAGACGCTTGGCGTCGGGAGCGACCAGCCGTTCCCCTGAAAATTAATTTGCCTGTCGAAGAAATCACGGAAGCCAATATTTTTCTTAGCCCTAGTCATTTAGTTGCCTGGCTTAATGAAAATTTTCAATTGACTGATGAACAGCGATATACCGTTCAAAATTTTGAAGATTTTTTAGCTACTAAACAGGGGAATGTGGTTGATTGGGCAGTTTTTTCAGCGGATATTTTAAAACAAGGAGTTTTTGAAGCTGGTGTTTTGCGCTATGATTATTCAGTGGTAGATGCTGTTAATAATCAGCAAATAATTAGCAATGACGGTTTAGCTAGTAATTTTATCGTGGTGTATCGTGATGGCGATCTTCCTCAATATTTAGCTTTTACGTCTGAAGGTGCTTTATTATTTAATTATGGTGAATCTTTTAAGCATGTGCTGGCGGCTGAAGAAAATCGCTTAGGAATTACTGTCAGTCGCTATTTATATTTTCCAGCTGGTGCCAGCGATTTATCCGCCCCAATCTATAACTTTGACTGGGTGTCCATTAATTAAGCGTTTAGTGTTTGATTTTTTTATTTAATTTTCATATATGTTTGTTCACAAATTTTTTTATAATTTTTCCGGCCGACTGTTAACTACTGCTTTGATTTTTTTTACTTTATTTTTTGGCGCTTATTTTTTATATCCTCAGATTAATTTAGCCGATGCTCAAAATACTTTTAATATTTGTTTAAGTGACCTTTGTCGCTTACCCGCTACCCAGGAAATGAACATTGATGCCCACTGTATTAATTATCGTGTTAAAAATAATGGTCCTAAAGATATATTTATTCCCACTAAAACAGCCACCGAGATTCAGGAATTTATTTTGTATTATCCGGCTACGGTTGAACTGATTGATTCTTATGGCGGCGATGTGGTTTGCCCAACGGTGATTCATCAGGGGATTACTTATAACAGTATTTTTAAACATGGACTTTGTTGGCTTGACCGTAATTTAGGAGCTTCTCAGATTTGTACTTCCTCTACTGATGAAGCCTGTTATGGCGATCTTTATCAATGGGGCAGAGATGCTGATGGTCATCAAATCAGAACTAGCGGCACAACGGCTACTTTAAGTACTACTGACACTCCTGGCCATGGTAATTTTATCACTACCTCCGTTGCTCCTGATGATTGGCGAAATCCTCAAAATGATAACCTCTGGCAAGGGGCCTTGGGAGCCAACAATCCTTGTCCAGCTGGCTGGCGCTTACCCACACAAGCTGAACTGAATATGGAAAAAAATAGTTGGTGCACTAACAATTCGGATGGTGCTTTTAGTTCTCGTTTAAAATTCCCGAATGCTGGTAGCCGCGATATTTTTTCCGGTAACGTTAGTGTTGGTTCAGTTGGTCATTTTTGGAGTTCATCTGTGTCGAGTGAAGATTCTTCATTTTTGTATTTTGGTTCTATCGCTGCTGCTTTAACGGAACAAACACGTGCCTACGGAGCCTCAATTCGTTGTGTTCGTGCTCCTGATAGTTTTGTTTTGACTTATTCTGCTGGCGAAGGTGGTTCAATTAGTGGCCAAGCTGAACAAATATTAGCCCCAGGTGTTGAGGCTAGCCCAGTAACCGCTGTGCCTAATGAAGATTTTCGATTTATCAAATGGAGTGATGGTCAAACAGATAACCCTCGTCAAGATATAAATGTAACAGCTGATATTTCCGTTAGTGCTGAATTTTTTTCTTGTGGTAACACAACTGTTAATCATAATGGTTTAGTTTATGGCACTATTATAAAAGATGGCAAGTGTTGGCTTGATCGCAATTTAGGAGCCACTCAAGTCTGTACCTCCTCCACTGACGCTGCCTGTTATGGCGATTTATATCAATGGGGCCGAGGCGCTGACGGTCATCAAATTAGAACCAGCGGCACAACGGCTACTTTAAGCAGCACCGACACTCCCGGTCATGCTAATTTTATTACTAATTCCGCCTCTCCCTATGACTGGCGTAACCCCCAAAATATTAATCTCTGGCAAGGAGCGGGTGGTATCAACAATCCTTGTCCCTCTGGCTTTCGTCTACCCACTGACGCTGAACTGACCACTGAAATTAATAGTTGGAGCAGTCAAAATGCCGCTGGCGCCTTCGGCTCATCTCTTAAATTTCCTATAGCTGGCTTCCGCGACTATACTGGCAATCTTTACTATGTTGGTTCTTACGGTTATCTGTGGAGCTCTACTGTTTCTGGCACTGGCGCTCGCTACTTTTACTTCTATTCCAGTTCAGCTCTTCTGTTCGCCAACTTTCGGGCCAACGGTTACTCAGTTCGCTGCCTCCGGGATTATTTGTCTTCTTTGACTTATTCTGCTGGCGAGGGTGGTTCAATTATTGGTCAGACTGAACAAATGGTAGCCCCAGGCTTTGACGGCAGCCCAGTGATTGCCGTGCCTGATGCTGGCTATTCTTTTGTTCGCTGGAGTGATGGTCAAACTAATAACCCTCGTCAAGATATAAACGTAACATCTGATATTTCCGTTAGCGCTGAATTTGAATTTATTTCTTGTGGTCATACATCTATTAATCATAACGACTTAGTTTATGGCACAATTTTAAAAGACGGCAAGTGTTGGCTTGATCGCAATTTAGGAGCCAGTCAAGTGTGTGAATCTTCCACTGACGCTGCCTGTTATGGCGATTTATATCAATGGGGCCGAGGCGCTGACGGTCATCAAATTAGAACCAGCGGCACAACGGCTACTTTAAGCAGCACCGACACTCCCGGTCATGCTAATTTTATTACTAATTCCGCCTCTCCCTATGACTGGCGTAACCCCCAAAATATTAATCTCTGGCAAGGAGCGGGTGGTATTAACAATCCTTGTCCCTCTGGCTTTCGTCTACCCACTGACGCTGAACTAACCACCGAAATAAATAGTTGGAGCAGTCTCGATTCCGCTGGTGCCTTCGCCTCCCCCTTAAAACTCCCCCTGGCTGGCTACCGCTACTATACTGGCAGTCTTGGCGATGTTGGTTCCTACGGTTCTCTGTGGGGCTCTACTGTTTCTGGCACTAACGCTCGCTACTTGTACTTCTATTCCAGTTCAGCTAATCTGATCAGCTACGTTCGGGCCGGCGGTTACTCGGTTCGCTGCCTCCGGGATGATTTAGTTTATTCTTTGACTTATTCTGCTGGCGAGGGTGGTTCAATTATTGGTCAGACTGAACAAATGGTAGCCCCAGGCTTTGACGGCAGCCCAGTGATTGCCGTGCCTGATGCTGGCTATTCTTTTGTTCGCTGGAGTGATGGTCAAACTAATAACCCTCGTCAAGATATAAACGTAACATCTGATATTTCCGTTAGCGCTGAATTTGAATTTATTTCTTGTGGTCATACATCTATTAATCATAACGACTTAGTTTATGGCACAATTTTAAAAGACGGCAAGTGTTGGCTTGATCGCAATTTAGGAGCCAGTCAAGTGTGTGAATCTTCCACTGACGCTGCCTGTTATGGCGATTTATATCAATGGGGCCGAGGCGCTGACGGTCATCAAATTAGAACCAGCGGCACAACGGCTACTTTAAGCAGCACCGACACTCCCGGTCATGCTAATTTTATTACTAATTCCGCCTCTCCCTATGACTGGCGTAACCCCCAAAATATTAATCTCTGGCAAGGAGCGGGTGGTAT
>CAYOTM010000020.1:0-7294 GCA_964406935.1 uncultured Gammaproteobacteria bacterium | reverse complement strand
CCTATGACTGGCGTAACCCCCAAAATATTAATCTCTGGCAAGGAGCGGGTGGTATTAACAATCCTTGTCCCTCTGGCTTTCGTCTACCCACTGACGCTGAACTAACCACCGAAATAAATAGTTGGAGCAGTCTCGATTCCGCTGGTGCCTTCGCCTCCCCCTTAAAACTCCCCCTGGCTGGCTACCGCAACTATACTGGCAGTCTTGGCAATGTTGGTTCATTCGGTTATCTGTGGAGCTCGACTGTTTCTGGCACTTACGCTCGCGGCTTGCGCTTCAGTTCCAGTTCAGCTTATCTGAGCAGCTACTCTCGGGCCTACGGTCTCTCAGTTCGCTGCCTCCGGGATTAACAGACCCTTTAGGGTCTGATTCGTCTCTTATCCGCTGCTTGTAGCAGCGGATAAATTTAGAGGCTTTTTAATAATTTATTAGAGCCAGTGGTTATTAGAAAAAATTATTTTTTCAATCACCATTGGGATAATATAATAAATCCGATAAGCCACTAGTAAGTTAGCGGTTAATTTATTAGTATTACCAATTATTTTAACCCTATTTATATTTGGTTAAAATAAATAATTAAGTGCTTATTATTTATTTTTTGGCTGGCAACCGCAACAATACTGGCAGTCTTAACAATGTTGGTTCAAACGGTTATCTGTGGAGCTCGACTGTTTCTGGCACTAACGCTCGCAACTTGAACTTCAATTCCAGTTCAGCTAATCTGAACAACAACAATCGGGCCAACGGTAACTCAGTTCGCTGCCTCCGGGATTTATTATTGAACGAAGAAATTTTTTTCTTCGTTCTTTATTTAATTTTTTATGGCCTTGTATACGTCTTTACCAGTTTACCAAGCAGCTTACTCCTTAGCCCTAGATTTATTTGCTTTTTCTAGTAAATTTACTCGTGAGTATCGCTATACTTTAGGAGAAAGACTTAAAAAAGATGGCATTGATTTAATTTTGCTAATTTATCAAGCCAATTGTTTGAATAATACCCAAAAATTAGATATTATTATTCAAACTCGAGAAAAAGCAGAAACTTTGAGATTGTTACTTCGTTTATCGCTTGATTTAAAAATTTGTAAATTAAATACTTTTGTTTCTCTATCAGAAAAATTAGAAACAATCTCGAAGCAACTTACTGCTTGGGAAAAATATTATCGCTAATTTTTTAATTTTGCTAATTTGTTAGAGCGGACTCTGCCCCGAAAAGTGATTCTGAAATTATTTTTTTGTTGTACAAAAAACAGGTTATTTTTTTGAGATCTTAATCAAGATTAACTGGTAAAATCTTTAACCTTTTTCATAAATATAGCCTCTTTAATATCTTTTTTAATCATTATTTTAGCAATATTTTTATCAATAGTAATATACTGCCAAATCCGGTTATTTAGTTGTTCGATAATTTTTTTTCTTAATTTATAAGAATTAGCGTGTCTAAATAAGCCTAAATATGAGTTAATTATATTAATAGTTTGTTGAAGAATAATTTCTAAATTTTCAGTTTGTGTTTGAGGATTATTTTTCAGAAAATTATCCCACTGTTGGTTAATTTTTTTGATTGCTTGGTAAAAACTATTTTTTGGCCGTTTAGCAATATAACTTCTTCTAGGTTTAATATATTGACCTAAAAAATAAACACCATGAGCAACTGGTTGGAGATAAATTTTTTTAGGATGAATGCTCAATTTAAATTTCGATAATAATACTTTCTTAATAATTTTTAAACAATTTTTCAGAAAATTTTTATTTTTATGCATAAATACCATATCATCAACATAACGACCATAATATTTAATTTTTAATTCTCTTTTAACATAATGATCAAAATAGTTTAAATATACATTACCAAATAATTGAGAGGTTAAATTACCAATTGGTAAACCACAATTTTTCGGACTATAAAATAAGCTTTTGTTTTTTGGTAAATCCTGCCAATCTGCTGTTTTGCCGATAATATTACAATTTTTTATTGCTTGATTAAAAATATTTTCTTTCAGTAAAAATAATAAAGTGGCTTGTTTTTTTTCTGGCCATGATTGAATATCCCGATTAATCATTTTTATTAAATTATTAAATAAAATCTCTCGGTTCATATTCATAAAATAACCGCTAATATCAATTTTTAAAATCCAGGCCTCAGTTTGATAGTTATTACTAACTGCTTTGAGAAATTTTTTTAAACGATTAATGCCAAACACAACTCCTTTTTTTGGTCGACAAGCATAAGTGTCATAAATTAATTTTTTATCAATAATTGGATTAAGATATTGATAAATTAAATGGTGAACTACTCGATCTTGAAAGTGAGCAGCAAAAATCTCTCTTTTAACTGGTTTATTTATAATAAAAGCACGGCTTTTAGTTGGTTGATAGCTTTGATTATTAATTTTTTGATAAATATTGGATAGATTATTTTCAAAATCAATCTCAAATTTTAATTGATCAATTTTTTTTCGTTTATTTTTTCGAGCAGCTAAATAAGCGATTAATAAATCTTGTTTTAGCATATTGTTAATTAATAATTTAGCCTAATTTATAATAATTAGCTTATTTTATAATTTAGTCTATTGTTGTCTAATTATTCCAAATATTATATAATATAAGTAGTCCTGATATTATTAAAAAAACAATATGAAAAAAAATTATTTAATTATTTTCTTGCTAATGATTGTTGTTTTTGTTGCTGGCCTTTGGTTGCTATCCTTTAAAAAGAGTAGTAAAGTGGTTGTTAAACCAATAGATGTTGGGACCGTCACTGTCGACTCAACCGTTATTTGTCAACAACTCAACGGTGAGTTAAGAGAAGAGGGTTGTTTTATTGGTGAGAGGTTAATCATGAACGAGGAATTAGCTTTTTTTCAAGAGCGTATCGCTTCCTGTCAAGAGCTTGACGGCCTCTTTTTAGGGGGCGAAAACATGACTTGTCAAATTAAAGAAGAAATTTATTCAGATTTTTCCTGGGAAAGAATTGCTGATATGAAGGCAATTTGTGTAGAGCGGAATGGCGAATGGTTAGGCGGAGTTGATTTTAAATGTGAAATTGACGGTGAAGTTTATACTGGCGACTGGCACACTACTCTCGCCCTTAGAGATAGTTGTTTAGAAATTTCTGGCCAGTGGCTGGGAAATGAAGAATTAGCTTGTCGGGTTGATGATCAAGATTATTATAATGCTAATTGGCAACGAATTGAAGAAATGAAAACTAGCTGTGAAAAGTATGATGGCCAGTGGCAGGGAGGCGATAATTTCGCTTGCCTCCTTAATGGTAAAGTTTATGAAGATAAGCTCTGGGAAAGAGCGGCCGTCGGTCCTCGATTTGGCGAAAGATGTGAAGCTTCAGGTGGTACTTGGCTCCCTCAATATCAAGAATGTGAGGGCCTAGCAATTGATTGGTGTGTTGAAGCGGAAGGTGCTTTTGAAGAAATCAGAGGCCTACGCTTTGATCAATGTCTGTCTGCCTGTCGTCATGACGCTAATGCTGAGATGTGCACCGAGGCTTGCGTACCCGTTTGTTCCCTTAACATGTTTTAATGATTTCATATTTTTTTTTAATTTAAGAATTTCTCGCTTTTGATTGCACCGACATCAAAAAAGCAGACCCTGTCGAGTCTGTTTTTTTGTTAGCTAAGAAAGGTTGCAAGTTAACCATCTGGTGAGCGTCAGTTGAGAAAGGTTGTAAATTAACCATCTGGTGAGCGTCAGGCTGATTTATTTTTATCCTTATTAAACTATTATATTTGTCACCCATTTAATTTTATTGTATAATAAATAAGTATCATAAATTAACCGTCATCACTGACCGCTTTTCAAGTTGGCAGCGATTGACCTCCTATTTTTATATGACTAAAAAATCAACTGGTCCCCTGGTCACAATTATCGCCCTACTTTTACTTGTTTCCTCCTTTACTTTTTTCTATTGGCAAACCAAACGTCAAGAAAAACGTTTAATTGCTGTGCAGGAAACGGTGATTGAAAATACCCAAACAGCGGCTGCGATTGTTAATTTAATCAACGCCAGTCTGACCCAAGCTCAACCTTAAAAATTAAAATGTTTGCGTCTTAATTCAGCTTTACCTGATTAAAACGCTAATTTATCTTTATGAAAAAAGAACATCTTTTTCCTCTGATTACCGGTTTAATTTTAGGAGTTTTAATTATGCTATTTTGGCAACTAGGAGCTCGTCTTAATAACCAAAATATTCGCTTGGCTCAACTTGAGCAAGCCGCCACTGTTAACAATCAAACTTTAACGGAAATTGTTAACTTTATTAATTCTACAGCTGCCCCAGAACAAACTGAAACACCAGCGGTCGAATAATTTTTTCCTAATTTTTTTTTCTGTATTTTTAAAAAGCTCCCAGTCTATCGCTGGGGGTTTTTTAAAATTTATATTTATTTTTATAATTTTTGATTTTTATTTTTATATAATTAGCTAATTAATAATATATAAAAATAAAATGGAAGAAAATAATCTTTGCTTTATTGATGGTCAAAATTTGTATATCGGCACCAGGCTAGATAAAGTTTCTTGGAGTATTAATTTTAATAAATTGAGGAAATATTTATTCAAAAAATATAAAGTTAAGTTAGCTTATTATTATTTAGGCTATAATAATAAATTAAATAATTCGTTGTATAATCAATTAAAGGGCTCAGGATTTTCATTAGTCTTTAAAGAGCACATTTATTCAATGTATAGCAATAAAAAAGGAAATGTTGACTCCGATATTATATTTGATGTAATGAAAAAAATTTGTGAAAAGGAAAATTTTAATAAAATTATTTTAATTTCTGGAGATGGTGATTATATAAAATTAGTAAGGTATTTAATAGTTAAAAATAAATTTCAAAAAATATTATTTCCTAATAAAAAATATGCTTCATCTTTATACAAAAGATTGACTAGTAAATATTTTGATTATTTAATAAATATTAAACATATTGTTGAAAAATAAAAACCACCAGAAAAACTAGTGGTTTTTATTAAAGAGGAACCTTTGTATTAAAAATACTTTGGTGCCTGCTTCGTATGGATATTTTTATAATAACAAATATTTTTAACAATTTCAAGTAGGGTAAATATTAAGAAAAGTGATATTTTTTTTCTTTTCCAAGCTCTTTTTAAATTATTTTCTCTTTTGCCACTTTTTAACAAAAAGTAGCGCGAAAATTATTATTTTTTTCTTTCCCAAACTCTTTTTAAATTATTTTCTCTTTTGCCACTTTTTAACAAAAAGTGGCGCAAAAACTTAGCGACTAGTTAAAAAATTGGATCACTCGCTTGAAATCTAGTAAAATTTCCAACTCGCCGCCGCCTTGATTAGGAAGTTCGCCCATATGATATGGGCGGCTCAGACAGAGAAATTTTACACGATTTCCGCGCTCGTGATTTGGCCAATTTTTTATCATAGTCGCGGAGACAATTTATTCCCATGCTTGTGCTTTTTCCCAATTTTTTATCATAGTCGTGCAAACAAGCTATTTCCCCCCTTTTTCGCAAATAAATATAATGTGATATAATATTAATAAGGTAATAAATTGCCTATTTTTAGCTTTTATGAAAATCAGTCAAGCCAAGCATAGATTAGCTAGATTATAAATATGAAAATCAGTCAAGCCAAACAAAGATTAGCCAAATTGCGAGCCGAAATTGACTATCATCGCCATCAATATCATGTTCTTGACCGGGAAACAATTTCGCCGGCGGCTTTAGATAGTTTAAAACAAGAATTAGTCAGTTTAGAGCAAGCTTTTCCTGAATTAATTACCCCCAATTCCCCTAGTCAACGAGTCGGGGGCCAGGCTTTAGATAAATTTAATAAAGTTAATCATCGTCAGCCAATGCTGTCTTTAAATGATGCTTTTTCTTTAGAAGATTTAATTTCTTGGCAGGAGCGTAATTTTAATTTTTTAAAAATTAGCCCCCCGCCAAAATTTACTTATTATTGCGAATTAAAATTGGATGGTTTAGCAGCTAGCTTGATTTATCGCCAGGGTCAACTAGTCCAAGGGGCGACGCGAGGTGATGGTTTAGTGGGGGAAGAAGTAACCGCTAATTTAAAAACCATTAAAAGCATTCCTTTAACTATCAATTTGCCTTCAATTAAACAATTATTAGCTTTAGGTTTAAGTAAAATTTTGGCAGAAAAATGGTTAGCTCTTCTTAAAAATAGTGAGCTGGAAATTCGCGGAGAAGCGATTATGCCTAAATCAGTCTGGCAAGAATTAAATAAACAATATCAAGTTGAGGGTAAAAATTTATTAGCCAATACTCGTAATGGAGCGGCTGGTTCACTCAGGCAACTTGATCCCCGGGTAGCGGCCTCTCGACGTTTAGATTTTTATGCTTATGATTTATTAATTCCCGGTGAATCCTTAGAAAACTATTTACCCAGTCGTCAGATAGCGGAAAATTTAACAGCTTTGTTGGGATTTAAAACTGTTAAGCAAAATCGTTTATGTCCTGATTTAAATAAAGTTCAACAATTTTATCAAGAAATTATTAAAGAGCGCGAAAAATTAGATTTTAATATTGATGGCTTAGTTTTAAAAATAAATGATCTTGTCTGGTGGTCAAAATTAGGGGTAGTTGGTAAGGCGCCGCGCTTTATGATTGCCTATAAATTTCCGGCCGAGCAAGCGACCAGCAAAGTTCTCGATATTGTTTGGCAAGTGGGTCGGACGGGCGTTTTAACGCCAGCCGCTGTTTTGGAGCCAGTGTCGGTTGGTGGGGCAACGGTTAGTCGGGCTACTTTACATAATTTTGATGAAATTCAGCGCTTAGATATTCGTCTGGGCGATACGGTGATTTTAGAGCGAGCTGGTGATGTTATTCCGAAAATTATTCAAGTGCTACCGGGCCTACGAGAAAAAAAGGCCCTTGCTTTTCAACCACCAACCCATTGTCCGCGCTGTAATTCACTAGTTAAACGGGCGCCGGAGATGGCCGCTTATCGCTGTTTAAATAAAAATTGTCAGGCTAGTGCTGAACGTCGTTTGATTCATTTTGTTTCCCGGCCGGCTTTAGATATCGCTGGCCTGGGGGAAAGTATTGTTATTCAATTAATTGACCAGGGTTTAGTAGAAACACCGGCTGATTTTTATCGCTTGCGACTAGCTGACTTATTATCTCTCCCGGGCTTTGCTGCCAAAAAAGCCGCTAATTTACTCGCCGCTATTTCGGCCAAAAAAAATATTTCCTTGGCACGTTTTATTTTTGCCCTCGGAATTTTACAAGTTGGCGAAGAAAGCGCCCGCTTAATTGCTCGGGAATTTATTAATAATTATTC
>CAYOTM010000019.1:0-13207 GCA_964406935.1 uncultured Gammaproteobacteria bacterium | reverse complement strand
ACCTTTAACTAACGGAACAGATTATTCTTATAAAATTTTTCAACAAGATGCTCGGGGTAACTATGATGTTGGCGTCGTAATTTCTGGCTCACCATTTAGTCCGCAAGCAGCGGCTGCCACTACCATTGGAGCTGGCGCGGCTGAGCCGAGCAATCAAACAATTGGTCCGGGTGCTTCAGCGACTGATCTTGCCAACTTCACTCTTCGCACTAACGTTGGAACAGATACGATGACCGCCGCCACTGTCACCCTTTTGCCAACTGGTGCTTTTAATAATATTGCCGAAGTCGCGATTACTAACACTGCTAATGCTAATCAATGTACGCCAGTCACTAACCCTGGCAGCAACACAATTAATTTTACGAGCTGTTCTTTAGGTATCACCACTTCTGAAACTACTTACAAAATCCGGATCACTCCTAAAACGCACGCTAATATGGCTGTTCCTCCGGGGGCTAGCTATTCTGTTACGGGAACAGTTACTGCTTTTACAACGACCAACCCTCAAAGTGGTAGCGATACTGGTAGTGCGACCATTACGATTGATAACTTGTCGCCTAATAGCGCGACCACTACTTCTGGTAGTGCTAGTGATCAAGCGGTCACTTTGAATTGGACGAGTACTAATAACGAAACGACTAATTCCGTTCTATTACGTTGGACTGCTAGTAGTGCTGGCGCGGATGTTCCAGTGGAAGGAGTCAGTTACACCGCCGGTAACACGATTGGTGGAGCGACTGTCGCTTGCGTCGTTTCTAGTGTGGCCGCTAATACCCCTTTGAGTCGCACTGATGGTTCGGGTGCCAGTGCGGGTTGTACTAACACACCTTTAACTAACGGAACAGATTATTCTTATAAAATTTTTCAACAAGATGCTCGGGGTAACTATGATGTTGGCGTCGTAATTTCTGGCTCACCATTTAGTCCGCAAGCAGCGGCTGCCACTACCATTGGAGCTGGCGCGGCTGAGCCGAGCAATCAAACAATTGGTCCGGGTGCTTCAGCGACTGATCTTGCCAACTTCACTCTTCGCACTAACGTTGGAACAGATACGATGACCGCCGCCACTGTCACCCTTTTGCCAACTGGTGCTTTTAATAATATTGCCGAAGTCGCGATTACTAACACTGCTAATGCTAATCAATGTACGCCAGTCACTAACCCTGGCAGCAACACAATTAATTTTACGAGTTGTTCTTTGGGCATCACCACTTCCGAAACTACTTACAAAATCCGGATCACTCCAAAAACTCACGCTAACATGGCTATTCCTCCGGGAGCGAGTTATGCGATTACTGGGGTTGTTTCCGCTTTTACGACGACTAATTCCCAGGCTGGTAGCGATACTGGTAGTGGTATTATCACTATCGACAACCTGTCGCCTAATAACGCAACGGCTACTTCCGGCAGTGCTGGTGATCAGGCCGTTACTTTAAATTGGACCAGTACTAACAACGAAACGACTAATTCTGTTCTATTACGTTGGACTGCTAGTAGCGCGGGCGCGGATGTGCCGGCGGAAGGAGCGAGCTACACCGCCGGCAATACAATTGGCGGAGCAACGGTGGCTTGCGTCGTGTCTAGTGTGACTGCCAACACATCCCTTACTCGAACCGATGGTTCGGGTGCCAGTGCGGATTGTACTAACATACCTTTAACTAACGGAACAGATTATTCTTATAAAATTTTTCAACAAGATGCTCGGGGTAACTATGATGTTGGCGTAGTAATTTCCGGCTCACCATTTAGTCCGCAAGTTTCTGCTCAGACCACTCTTGGTGCTGGTGCCACTGAACCGAGTAATCAAACGATTGGGCCAGGTAACGCTGCGGTTGATATGGCCAATTTTACTTTACAAACTAATGTCGGTACCGACACAATGACGGCCGCCACGGTCACCCTTTTGCCAGCTGGTGCCTATAACAATATTGCTCAAGTAGCAATTACTGATACGGCCAATACTAATCAATGTACGGTGATTTCTAATCCGGTTAGCAATATTATTAATTTTACGAGCTGTTCTTTGGGTATCACCACTTCCGAAACTACTTACAAAATTCGCCTTACTCCTAAAGTTCAAGCTAATATGCCAGTTCCACCTGGTGAGAGTTATTCAGTTACGGGGACAGTTACTGCTCTGACAACCACTAATTCACAAAGTGGCAGTGATACGGGCAGTGCTATTATTACTATTGATAATTTATCTCCCAATAATGCTACTAATACTTCTGGCAGTGCTGGCGATCAGGCGGTTACTTTAAATTGGACGAGCACTAATAATGAAACTACTAGTTCAGTAATTTTCCGTTGGACTGGGGCTAGCTCTGGAGCTGAGCTACCAACCGAGGGAATTACTTATACAGCTGGAGATACAATTGGAGCGGCCACGGTCGCTTGTGTTGCTTCTGGTTTAATCGCCGCCACCCCTAGTAGTTTAACTGATGGTTCTGGGGGTAGCACAGGTTGTTTAACTATTCCTTTAACTAATAATACTGAATATAGTTATAAAATATTTCAACAAGATTCTTTTGGTAATTATGATCTTGGAGTTGGGGTTTCTGGCTCACCGTTTATGCCGTCTTCTTCGCCCGAACCGGAGCAAACCAACGATCATAATGTGCGGGGCAAAGCCTTAACTGATGAAGGTGATTTTGTTTATTTTAATTGTCTTGATGAGCCCCGAGATGTTTTTCCTTTTATCTTTACTTTTTTCTTTTCAGTTGATCCTTGCTCAAAAGTATATAATTTGCCTGGCGGTGGAACCCTGACCAATTATGGGGTTAATTTAAATGATGACTATACTTTTTCTGGTTATGCTCGTCATTTAGACGCTCCGTCTTTTGGGTTAATTTCTTTTCGAGCCGGCATTCCGACTGGCGAGAATTATAATTTTGTAAATAATTGTGCGGATACTACCAGTAGTGAATGTAATGCTACTAATAATTGTAGCGCTTGTTATGACGAGATCAGTCAACGGGTTTATGGTTGGGCTAAAGTTTTGGCTGATGATTCCTGGATTCGCCTTGATGCGTCCGTTGATCCTTTAATTCCGACGAGTATTTATAATTATGATGCTACTAATCCCGGATTTTTCTTTGGCTATGCCACTCACCCTACTTGGGGAAAACTAAGCTTAAACTGTGAAAATACTGATACCTGTTTGAGCAATAATTATAAAGTTTATCTTTGGTTGCTTAACTTAAAAGAATTATCGGCTCCTAATTGGAATTTTTCTCAAGCTTGTTCAATCGAAGGTTCGCTGCGAACAGTTTTTAGATGGAAAAGGACTAGTGGCCAGCCGACTGCTTTCCAAATTTTAATTAATACGGAAAATAGTACTAGTACGGCCTGGACTTCACCAAAAATTACCGGAGCAATGGGATCGGCTAGTCAATATATTTGCCCCTCAGTTTGGTGTTTGCCGAGGCCTGCTTTAGAATATGGGACCTCTTATTACTGGTGGCTAAAATTATATGATGATAATTTAGGAATTGAATCAGATTGGCTCCAATTTAATACTGCTGGCACGGATTATAGTAGTATTTTAACGGATAATATTGAATATAATGCTCTAGTTTCCGCTAACCCACCTTTAACCTTTACCACTTATCGCCATCTTTTCCCTCAACCATTTTTTGAATGGAGTCCTTTAGAAATTATTGCTGGAACCACTACCGATTTTTGGACTTCAACTAGTACTCATTATTATTCTCCAAGCAGCCCTACTTCGCCGATTTATTGTTGGGAGGATGATTGCGGTTTAGGTTATCAGTGGGCCTCCAGTCATGGTTCGTTTATTGCTTCGACCACAATGGCTACTACTACGATTATTTTTGGGGAAATTGCCCCGGGTCAAACTAGCTCTCTAACAATTACTGATCCGACTGGTTATTCCTGTACCCGGGAATCTAGTATTTTAACTATTAACTATGACTTACCTCTGTGGCGAGAAGTTAAGCCTGACTAATCTTGTTAATTAAATTATGATTAATTTAAAAAAATTAAATAAGCAATCAGGATTTTCTATTATTGAAGTGATGGCGGTGGTTTTTATTGTCTCGGTTGGCATGGTGGGGATGATGACTTTAGTTAATCAAAGTATTCAAGCTCAACGGTTAAATAGACATAGCTTAGTCGCTTATCAATTAGCTCAAGAAGGGGTGGAATTGGTTCGGGTGATTCGGGACTCTAATTGGCGCGGAGCTGATTTAAGCTTTTCTGATTTATTTGTAGCCGGCAATTATTGTTTGGATTATACCAATTTAAGTTTAGCTTCCTCAGAAGTTCCTTGCCCTTTTTATTTAAATAATAATTTTTATGTTCATGATTCCGGATCCGGGGAATTAACTGCCTATAGTCGCTTAATTAGTATTGAATTTTTAGATGGCTTGACAGACGCTGTTTTAGTGGATGTTTTAATTACTTGGCGCGATGGGACTAATAATTTTTCTTATAATGTAGCCACTCGTCTTTATGATTGGCGTTAAATTATTTCTTATTAATATTTTTGTCATGAAATTTACCGTAAAAAATTTAAGAAAAACTGCTCCTGGCTTTACCTTAACTGAGGTGTTAACTAGTATTGGAATTATTATTTTAATGACCGGTATTTTTTTAGCTAATTATCGGGACGCTAATCGTCAAAATGACTTAGTATTAACCACCCAAATTTTAATTAGTGATATTCGCTATGCTCAAGCTAATGCCCTTGGTTTATTTGAATATAACGGCCAGGTTCCGGCCGGTGGTTGGGGGGTCTATTTTAATAGTCAAACTGGGAACAACACTCAATATCATATTTTTGCCGATATTAATAATAACCAGCTGTTTGATGTTGGCGAAGATAGTTTAGAATTTGGTGGCAAAGTTGTAGAATTATCCTCGGGAATTACAATTGACTCTTTAAGTGTTTCCTCAACAGTTAGTGAATTAAATATTATTTTTTTGCCGCCTGATCCGCGAACCTTTATTAACGAGATTGACAATAGTCCTTTTCCCGCCACAATTACTCTGAAAGATGTTCCTCGTCAATCAAGTACTCAGATCCAAATTAATTTTGCCGGTTTAATTGAAGATATTAATTAAAATGATGCGTCTTATGCGCTTAAAATTTTGGTCTAAAAAAATTTATCAAACTAAGCCGGGGGTAACTCTGATGGAGGTTTTGGTATCGGTAACGATTTTTGTAATTTTAATGTTATCAGCCACCGAAATTTTTCAAATGGTTTTAGTTGGTCAACGTTATTCGCTGGCTAATCAAAATCTTCAAGAAAATATTAAATATTTTTTCGAAGTAGTTTCCAAGGAAGTGCGCATGGCTCAACGTAATAGCGGTGGGGTGTGTGGTAGTATTCCTAGTGATCGTTTATTTGCTACCAGCACTAATGCTTATGGTGATATTTTATATTTACAAAATTATCATGGTGAATGCGTTAGTTATTATTTAAATTCGGTTGATGGTCAGGTGCGGTTTATGGTTAGCCGTGATGGAGTGCCGGCTTATTTAACTCCGAAAAAAGTGCAAATGCTTGACCTAGGTTTTGTAGTTGTGGAGGAAGTTGGCACGCAACCTTATGTGGTGGTTAATATTTTAGCCGAGGCTACTTTGCGAGCTGATGAAACTACTGAGTTGCGCCTCCAGACAACAATTGGTTCACGTTATTATAAAAATTAATTTTATGGCTTGGCAGTTGATTAAACAAGGGAACAAACAATCGTTTAAAACAGTCAATAAGCTCTTATTTAAAACTGGGGCGAAGTTGGTATTTTTTAAACAACTCAGGACTACTAAAGAGGGAAGCGCTCTGTTATTGGCCTTTTTTATTATCACTTCAATTATTGTGATTGCCATGGGCGGGGCTTCCTTAGCTTTATCAGGCATTAAAATGGCTGGCACCCAATCACAATCCACTAAAGCTTATTTTGTGGCGGAAGCGGGGGCTGAGCGCTTACTTTATGAAGTACGTCAGTCCCAGACAATTAGTTTAGCTTCGGATTTAGGTTTAGTAATCGAACCCGAAGCGATTGATGTTTCGGGAGCTACTTATTGGGTATATTTTACTGCTAAACGACCCTATGATTCGGAAAATGTGTTTACTTCTTTAGGATCATTTTTAAATACCCGGCGAAGCGTTGATTTACGATTTTAAGCAGTTGTTGTCTTGGAGTTAATTTGTTATGATAATAATAATTTGTTAGATTCTTAGTTTTTATTAATTTTATTTTATGTCTTCTAAAAAAATTAAAATTTCTCCCAATCAGCACAAATTAGTTTTATTAATTTTAGTGCCTTTGGCCTTGCTGGTAACAATTTTAATGGTGATTGATTTAATGAGTTCTCAGCCAACTGAAAATTTAATTAATGATCTGCCAGAAGAAGATACCATAGAAAATATCCAAGCGTTAATTGCTCTTCAGGAAAAAGACGAGCCAATTGTTCGCGGGGAAGTGCCGACTGATGTTTTTGTGCCTGAGCCCACCATGACTTTAACTGATGAACAGAAAAAGATAGTTGCTGTGCCAGAAGTTTCTGCTCCGGCGGCGCCTGGGGTGAGTAGCAAGCTTCGTATTTTTAATTTAGTTGGTGAAAATAATCAAATTTCTCCTTATGTGATTGCCGTTCGTGATGGTGATTCAGTAAGAATTAACCTACAAGCGATTGATCAGGACTATGATTTAACGATCCCTGATTTAGGAATGCAAATTATTGTTTCTCAAGGGAGTGATCGAAATTTAGGATTTCAAGCGAATGGAGTCGGTAGTTTAGATTTTTATTGTCAGCGATGTGGTGGTTCAGCAGACAATCCTCAGGGTAATATTTTTATTGATTATCCCCAATAATTTTTAAAAGGTTCTTTAAATATCTTGGCGACTACTTCTAAAACTCATTTTATGAGGCATTAAAAGTTAATTGGTCAATATCAAAAATGCTGCTAATGCCAGCGATATTGATGGTTTAACTATAGCGTAGTTTGATTTCAACTTAGTATTCTCGTATCGGTCACTTTCGCTCATTGCTTAAAAAAATGATCGGCTGTTAAGGCGCGATCAATCTAGAAGTAGTGGCCAAGATATTTATGTTAGAAAAAATTTTAGATTTGACTAATTTAGAACAAGCTTATTTACAGCTCAATTCCAATTTATTGGTTGCTGGTAAAGCAGGACGTTACCAAGGTTGGGATAGTCAAAAATTATTAAACCTAGAAACACATTCGGTTGATGTTTTGCGTCGTGTTCAGCAAGAATTAGTTGAACTTACCCCGCTTAGTCCAGCAGTTTTAACTCAAATTCCTAAAAAGAGTAATCCCCAAAAATTTCGAGAAATTTATATTTATAATTTAAATGATCGTCTTAAGGCTCAAGCGATTTATCAAATTGTTGAGCCTTATTTTAATGAATATTTCTCTCCTTGGCTTTTTTCTTATCGCTCTAGTCACTCCAGTTATTATGCGGCTCGCAGTTCGGTTCGTCACTACCTTAAATATTATCAGCGAGATTGGGTCTTTACGACCGACCTTAAAGACTATTCTAGTTATATTCGCTTTGACTTGTTAAAAGATAAATTAGTTAAGGTTGGCCTACCTCAAGAAGTAAACAAGCTTCTTTATTTGTTTATTGGCAATCGCTTTTTAAAAAATGGTCAAATTGTTCAAGCCGATTATGGTCTAATTCAGGGCGTGCCCCTTATCGCCCTATTTAATAATTTATATTTAGATGATTTAGATAAGCAAATTGGGCCGCGAGTCGATTTTTATCGCCGAGTCGGCGATGATTTCCTGATGTTTGATCAAAAGCAGGTTCGTCTAGATCAGGCGCTTGTCTATTTTACACAAGCGGCTAAAGATTTAGGTTTAATAGTTAATCAGGAAAAAAGTCAGTTGATTAAGGCCCATCAAGAATTTAATTTTTTGGGTTATAATTTTTCTGGAGGACAAGTGCGGCTGACTTCTAATTTTTGCCAGCAAAAAATTGCTAGTTGGAAGCAACGGTTTAATTATTATCGGCAAAAATCTGCGCGCCAAAAAATAAATTTTTTAGAAAAAAAAATTAAATTTAGTCGCCATAATTTGTTTGAAGAATTTAAGCAAATCGCCGAGCAAAAAAAGTTGGTGACTGATGAAGAGCAAATTCGTCGCCTATCAGAAGCTTTTTTTCGAATTTTAACTGGTTATTTTTTTGGCACTTACAGCCCTCGTCATCGGCGTTTACTTCAAGCTAAATTAAAAAATTTAGGACTTCTGTCTTTATATAAACATTTTTCTAATATTCGTTATGCCCCCAGAAAAACGACAAATTAAATTATTGCAAGCCCAGCGCTCTTTACTGGCGGATACTAGGGACGGATTTTTTAATCGTGAAATTTTAAATTATTTAAAAAAATTTTTTGTTCAGCAAGCTGGTCTCAGTTGCCGCTTGCTCTTTTTATTAATTTTTCAGGCTTTGGCTGAAATTGCTTTAGTGGTGATAAGCTATCGCTATTTTCGTACTAATTTATATAGTGTCGGCGCGATTAATTACGGGACGCTTCTTTTGATTTTATTAGCCCTGGCCACTATTTATTTGCTGACTTTTTTTTACTTATTAAAGACGGAAAGAACTTTAGTGATTCGTTTAATTAATGATTTACGCCAGCGTTGGTTTAAGATCGCTCTTCAGCGATCAGCCAGCGGGGCTCATCTGACAGAAAAAAGTGGTCTTTTGGCAAAAATTTCTTACCACTTACCGCTACTTAACTTGGGAATTAATAATAGTTTATTGGGAGCGCTTCGCTGGGCCTTATTAGTGTTAATTTTAATTTTTTTAGCAATTTTATTTGCCGGTCCAGTTATTTGGTGGGCTTTGGGCGGGATTATACTTAGCCTGGGTTTAGCTTGGCTAGGTTATTTAGTGGCGAAAAATTATGTCAGTCAGGAAACGACATTTTATTCTAAAATTATTCGCTTAGTTGATTTTTCTTTATCTGATTGGCAGTTTACTAAAAAATTTAATCAAGAAAAAAATATTTTGCGGGAGTTTAATCAGTTAGTTGAGCTAGATAGTTATTTTCGAATACGCCGTGACTTGTGGTTACGCTTTGGTTTTGCTTTTGTTTTTGTGGCTTTAATTTTTCTAGGGTTGGCCCTTAATTTTTGGCAAGTGGAAATTAGTCAATTCTTAGCTCAGAGTAATCAGCAAGCGACCTTTATTTTAATGGTTTTGGTATTTTATTTATCGCGCTTATTTTATACCAGCTTGCGCCTGGGTCTTTATTCAATGCCCCTGAGTTTAGGTTTATTTTTATCAGTCCCAACTAATTATTCTTCTCATTTATCGTCTAAAACTCCTTATCAATTTTCTCGTCTTGAATTAAGGACAGCTAAAATAAAATTATTTAAAACGGCTCATCACTATCAAGCTTTTGCTTTTGATTTTTCAGTTGGCCAGTCTACTTTAATTTTAGGGGGACCTCGTTCGGGGAAAACTGCTTTAGCTAAATTATTAACTGGTCAAGGTTTTTATGGTCGACGAGCTTGGCTATTGAAGAGTCCTAAGCGGCGTTATTTTTATCAAGATTTTTTTGAAAAATATTCGGGCTTTTATTATCTTGGCCCCCAGTTTATGAGTCATCATAGTCTACTGGAAACAGTAGTTGGCAAAGAAAGTTATCAGTTGACTGATCAAGATTTAGTGAGGGCCGCTGGTTTGCTTAGTCAATATCCTTTGTTAGCTAGCAAGTTGGGTCCTAATTTTGACTGGCGACTAGCAGCTAATAAATTTTTAAATTCCGAGCGTAATAATTTGCTTTTACAAATTCTTCATTGTTTATATAATCAACCATTTTTGGTGGCGATTGATAATTATTGGTTAGATATTGATGATCAAGAATTTAAGGAACTACTTGCTTTGTTGGCGGTTAATTTATCGCAAACGAGCTTAGTATTTTTTGCTCGTCAGCAGCCTAATTTTTTAAACTACCAGCAAATTTATGAAATTAAAAATTAATTATCGTCTTAGTTTAATTTATGCCGGGGTAATTTTATTGGCCGTTTTTTTATTGGCTTTAATGGTCAGGCCTTTGGCTAACTATTTTGATCGTTTAATTATTCGTTCAGTTGAGCCAGCGGTAACCCTAGAGCAAGCTGAGCCAGTGGCCACGGAGATTTTATTTAATAATCAACTTGGCACGACAATTTTTGCTGAAGCAATTATCCCCTTGATTGATCAAGCTCAGACTAGTTTAGAAATTGCCATGTATGGCTTTAGTTATCCAGAAATTACTGAGGCAATTTTTCGGGCCAGTCAGCGCGGAGTTAAAGTGATTTTAATTTTAGATAAGCAACATAAAATTAGTCACGACCAAGTTTTAGCGAGTATGCCCCCAGAAATTAAGCGTTTAGATTTAGGAGCTGATAGTGATGAACGGGGAAACTTAATGCATCACAAATTTGCTCTAATTGATCGCGGTCAGCCAGGACAAACTATAATTTTTGGTTCTTTTAATTGGACTTATTTACAAGAAAGATATGACCCCAGTTTTTTGATTATTAGTCAGTCATCAACTTTGATTGCTAGTTTTGGTCGAGAGTTTGATCGCTTGTCTTTGGGTTGGAGTGGACGCGATAAATTAACCATTAAAAATTATCAACCCTGGGACTTAGAGTTAGGGGTTGGTAATAATAATTATGAAGTGTGGTTTTCTCCGGGTTGGCCGGGCAATAATTTGAATCAGCGTTTATTTGCTTTAATTCAAACTGCCCAAAAAGATATAAAAATTATGACTTGGGATTTTACTGACGATAATTTGGCCCGGGAGCTGGTAGCCAAGGCTCAAGCCGGAGTGAAGGTCACAGTTTTAACGGATACTTGGAATTTTTATAATGAAAACTCAGTATTTACTGATCTTTTGGCAGCTAAAGAACGTTTAGGCCTGGATAATTTATTAGTGCTTAATGACCTGGCTCGTGATCAAGAGATGTTAGCTTTGGGTTCTTTTGAGGAGTCGCTAGATAGAGAAATTGACCCCTTTTTTCACTATCATGTTTTAATGATTGATGACCAGCAAGTTGCTTTTGGTACCAACAACCTTAGTCGCAATGCTGCTTACTTTAATGATGAGGCGATGATGGTTAGCGATGATCCGGTAATTATTGATGAATTTTTAAAATCTTTCTGGAAAAATTATCAAATAAATCTTAGTATTTATTAAAAATTTACTAATTAGGTTTATTTAAGAAAAAGTCGCTGTAAATATTTGGCGAGATTTCGCTTTTATGGTATAATTTTCTCAGGAGTTAGTTTTTTATTTTTTAATATTTTTTGGTTTTATTAAAATATTTATTGATTATTTTTTCAATATTTTTTTGCTCACTTTATTTTTTATTTATGAAAAAACCAGCAATTAAGATTTTTTCTCGAGGCAAATTTTGCTTGGTTGTTTTTAGTTTGTTTGGCTTGTCTTTATTTTTTAGTCAACCATTATTAGCTCAAGGGACTCCCAATTTATATACTAAAGTAACGGGGGACACTTTAACGGCCGATGAATGGAATCAACTTAATTGGGATTTTGTAAGAAAGAACTTAGAAACTGGACAGCAGTTGTCCGGTTATTTTAGTATTAATAAAACACCGGACGTTAGTTATAAAATGGATATTAGTGGCTCCTTGCGAGCGACCAGTCTTTATGGTGCTTATATGGGCAATTTAAGCGCTGGCAATGTTGAGTCGGGGGCTTTTGGTTCTAATACTGGTGGTGGTAATTATAGTTTCCCCGGCAATCTGGGAATCGGGACGACAACCCCAACCGCTAAATTAGCGATTGCTGGCGGCAACGCCTTAATTCATGACGCGGTGATTACGGTTGACACCCCTAAAGCGGTAATTACTAAAGAATATTTAGACAGTGCGTTAGCTACTTATGAAGATTATATTTCTTTGATTTTAGATGGCGATGATTTATTAGCTCTACCACCCGGTATTTTAAAATTAATCTTAGGTGATACTGCAACTACCCCTACTCAACAATTAACCCTCACGGAATCGATTGAGTTGCAACCAACCACAGCGTATAATATTGGAGTAATTTATAAAGCAGATGATCGTTTCTTACATGATTTTCGTCATCCTACTGGTGGCGGTGCAGTCCCAGTTGGCTTTAATACTTTTTTAGGAATTAATGCGGGCAATTTTACGATGGGTTCAACCGCGACCCAGACCTATCATGCTTCTAACAATATTGGCATTGGTCGCCAAGCTTTAATTGCTAACACTACCGGTTATGAAAATACTACCGTGGGTAATAATTCCTTGCTGAATAATTCGACTGGTTATTCTAATCTGGCTTTAGGGTTTAATGCTGGGCGCTATTTAGCTGATGGTGCAACCGCTAATAGCACGTCAAATAATTCGGTATTTTTGGGAATTGATACTCGACCAGCCGGCGAGGGACAAACTAATCAGATTGTGATTGGTAATTCTGCGATTGGTCTGGGTTCAAATAGTGTGGTTGTCGGAAATGATAGTATTACCAAAACTATTTTAAAAGGAGATGTCGGGATTGGCACCACCACTCCCGCCTTTAAACTTGAAGTTGTCGGCACGGCTTCTTTTAGCCAGCCAGTAATTGTTGGTACTCCTTCGATTGATGAGCATGCAGCCACTAAGTCTTATGTTGACAGCGCCGCTTTAGGCGGTGGCGGTGGCGGTGACTCTTATTGGGCCTTATCCGGCAGCAATCTTTATGCTTCTTCCACTGATTGGTTGATAGGGATTGGGACGACTACCCCGACTCAACAACTATCTTTAACTAAATCACTTAGTCTGCCCACCACCACTGCTTCTGATTTAGGGGTTATTTATAAAGGGACTCAAAGATTTATTCATAATTTTCAACACCCGACTGGAAGAGGGGTGGTGCCTTCCGGTCATAATATTTTTATTGGTCTAAATGCTGGTAATTTTACGATGGGACAGAATGCAACTGCCTTTTGGCAAGCCTCATTTAATATAGGTATAGGCACTTCAGCGCTTTCTTCTAATGACAATGGAGAAGGAAATGTTGCTGTTGGCTATGAAGCTCTTCGCTATAACACTATTGGATCCGATAACACAGCTATTGGTGACTCAACTCTCCGTGAAATTACTACTGGAAATCTTAATACTGCCCTTGGTTATGCTGCTGGGCGCTATTTAGCTAACGGCTCAACCGCTAATCAAACTAGTAGTGATTCAG
>CAYOTM010000018.1:13277-14071 GCA_964406935.1 uncultured Gammaproteobacteria bacterium | reverse complement strand
CGAGAAATTTTAGAAATTGCTGAGGGCGAAAAAGAGGGCGACTTGTCGGTGATGATTAAAAATTTAATTACTGAAGAAATTGAATTAGTGGTTAATTTTCATGCTTCGGGAGACACTTTAAATGATTGGAATGTTAAGGAAATTAAAGAAACTGTCGCGACCATTTTTAATTGGAATGAAAAGGAAGCGAATTTAGAGGGAATTGTTAATGGTGATGGTGGACACGATGAGAAACGAAATAAAATTATTAAAGTGTTAAGCGAGCAAGCGCTGGCTGCTTATGATAAATTGCTGGCTACCTTTGAGGAGAAAAATTTTAATTTTGCCGAAGTGGAAAAAGGAATCTTGCTGCGTTCTTCTGATCAGTTATGGGTGGAGCATTTAGAAACAATTGATTATTTACGGCGGGGAATTGGTTTACGCGGTTATGGCCAGCGGGATCCTTTAGTGGAATATAAAAAAGAAGCTTTTCGAATGTATCATGAATTGGTTGACTTAATTCGTCGCCAAGTAGTTTATTCAATTTATAAAACGGCTGATGCTTTAGCCTTGGCGCCGGCGGCTGATTTATTAGGCTCCTTAGGAGCTAGTAGGTCAACAGCTAATTTACGTTTGGAAGGGGCAGCTAAAGAAATGAAACGGCAAAGCGAAGAGCGTAATACGGTTGATTTAGTTAGAGATAAAGTAAAAGATGAGTCTGGCAATAAAGTGGGCCGAAATGATCCGTGCCCGTGCGGCAGCGGAAAAAAATATAAGCGATGTCACGGGGCGTAACATCGCATGAAATTCCGTCG
>CAYOTM010000018.1:0-13177 GCA_964406935.1 uncultured Gammaproteobacteria bacterium | reverse complement strand
CTCGTCCCAAATAAAAGCTTCGCTTTTGCTTGTGACTCGCTAGGAATTATAAGCGCATTACGCATGAAATTCCGTCGCTCGTCCCAAATAAAAGCTTCGCTTTTGCTTGTGACTCGCTAGGAATTATAAGCGATGTTGTGGAAAATAATATGGAAAAAGAAATTTTTGAAAAAGAAATAGCTATGTGTCGAGATTTATCTCGCAAAAATGGTGGTAAATGTAATTGGGGTGAATGTGCAAAATGCGGCGTAATTCCTTTGCTTTATAAATTAGGCAAGGGAGAATTTTACGAAAAAGAAGATGAAGTTGAGAAATTAAAAAAAACTACCTTAGCTTATTAACTTTAATTATATGAAAAAAATTGGCAAACAATTAAATTTCATTAAAGAATTAGACAAGGCCGATGAACTGGAAGCTAGTTTAGAGCCAAAAGAAGCGATGCCGTCAGTGGCTGATTTAAATCTTGATCCCGAGAAGTTAACTTCCGAAATTGAACAGTATTTAAATGAGGAGCCTGACCTCTCTAATTCTTCTGACTCTGATTTATCTTCAAAAATTTCCGGCTCTGAAATTAAACATTCCGTAAACAAACAATCAGGGGTTGAAAAAACTGACAAGGAAAAAGCTTACTGGGCGCAGGTTTATGGGAAAACTCCAGAGAAGCAAGCTGAATATGATCGCTCGGCGCGAGAACATTTAGCCGAAATTAGGTCTGAGCTGGAGGCGAAATCAAAAAAACAAGCATTGGGAAAAAACGGACTAAGCGAAAAACCGGTATCTTTAATTACCTCCGAAACTGAGGATTTTTCTCTTGATTCAAATTTTGACTCGGCCTCTACTTCCGATTCAGACTCGGAATACGAATCTCCTTATGAGGAATTAATGCCCCCTAGTATGCGCAAAGAAAATCAGGAAGCAGCTTTAGAGAAACAGAAAAGAGCGGCCGAAGAAGAAGCTAGAGAAAAAAAATCGCGAGAAGATGATGTTCGGATTCGTCGCGAGCAACAAGACGATCCCCCTAAATTTTAATTAAAATTGATTATTTATATTAACTTATGTCTGACAATAAACAGCCAGTTACCTTATCTTTTCCTCAAAAAGAAGAAGCTGTTCTCGCTTTTTGGCAAGCGGCTAAAATTTTTCAACAATCCTTAGACAAACCTGCCCCCAAAGGTAATTTTGTCTTTTTTGAAGGCCCACCGACGGCCAATGGTATTCCGGGCATTCATCATATTTTAGCCCGCTCTTTTAAAGACTGTTTACCTCGTTATAAAACTATGCAAGGTTACCAAGTTCGTCGCCAGGCGGGTTGGGACACCCATGGCTTGCCGGTGGAATTAAAAGTAGAAAAAGATTTGGGCTTGCAAGGCAAACAAGATATTGAAAAATATGGCATCGCCGCTTTTAATCAAAAATGCAAAGAAAGTGTTTGGCAATTTACTGATCAGTGGAAAAAAATGACCACCCGAATTGCTTATTGGTTAGATATGGAAAATCCTTATATTACTTATCATAACGAATATATTGAATCTTTGTGGTGGCTGATAAAACAAATTTATGATCAAGGTTTATTATATAAAGGTCATAAAGTCGTCCCTCATTGTCCTCGTTGTGGAACCGCCCTCTCTAGTCATGAGGTCGCTCAAGGCTATAAAGTGGTCACTGATGTTTCTTTGTATGCCAAATTTAAATTATTAACTAGCCAGGGGCCGGTTCAGGCTGGTGATTTTGTTCTTGCTTGGACGACTACTCCTTGGACCCTACCCGGTAATGTTGCTTTAGCAGTTGGTCCTCAGATTGATTATGTCCGCCTTAAACATCAGCAAGAATTTTTTATTTTAGCCAAAGAGCTAGTAGCGAAAGTGATTGGCGAACAAGCGGAAATCGTAGCCGAGTTTAAGGGTGAGGCTTTACTTAATTTAAAATATCAACCTTTATTTTCTTTACCTAAATTATTAAGTGGTGGTGCTACTCATACTGTCGTGCCGGCTGATTTTGTTACCACCGAAGAGGGAACAGGCGTCGTTCACACCGCGGTGATGTATGGTGAGGATGATTATAATTTAGGTTTAACCCTTGATTTACCAAAAGTGCACACTGTTGATGAAGCTGGTAAATTTGTGGCTGACTTAGCTCCTTATGATTTAGCCGGGAAGTTTGTTAAAGCAGCTAAAACTGAAGCGACAATTATTAATTATTTAGAGACTAATTCTTTATTATTTAAACAGGAAGATCATCAACATGACTATCCTTTTTGTTGGCGCTGTGACACCCCCTTGCTTTATTATGCGAAAGATTCTTGGTTTATTAAAATGAGCCAATTACGGGAAAAGTTAGTGGCTAACAACCAAACGATTAACTGGGTGCCCGAACATATTAAAGATGGTCGCTTTGGCGAATGGTTAACCAATGCTAAAGACTGGGCGGTTTCTCGCGAACGTTATTGGGGAACGCCACTGCCTATTTGGCAATGTCAAAGTTGTCAGATGATGAAGTGTGTTGGTTCAACCAAAGAACTTGGTCAAGAATTAGAAGATCTCCACCGACCCTTTATTGATGAGGTTAAATTAACTTGTACTTGCGGCGGTCAAATGACTCGCGATAAATCAGTCCTTGATTGTTGGTTTGATAGTGGAGCGATGCCCTTTGCTCAACATCATTATCCTTTTAACAATCAGGCGATGATTGACCAGGGCCAGCAGTTTCCGGCCGATTATATTTGTGAAGCGATTGATCAAACCCGCGGCTGGTTTTATACCCTATTAGCGGTTTCCACTCTACTAGGTAAAGGGGCTCCTTATAAGAATGCGATTTGCTTAGGCCACATTAATGACAAGGAAGGGAAGAAGATGTCTAAGTCCAAAGGTAACGTGATTGATCCCTGGCAAGTAATTGAGCAGTTTGGCGCTGATGCGGTTCGTCAGCACATGTATACTATTAATCAGCCCGGAGAAGGAAAAAAATATGATCTAGATGATGTCCGTGATGTTTTTCGTAAAAATATTATGCTCCCTCATAATATTTATAAATTTTACGCTACTTATTTAGACAACCCCAAGCCCCTTGTACCCGAGCGACCAAGTTCGACCAATGTTTTAGATAATTGGTTACTTAATCGTTTAGACCAGCTGAATAATAAAATTAGTCAGGAGTTAGATAATTTTCATATTTATGAAGCGGCTCGGGAAATTCCGATTTTTATCGATGACTTATCCACTTGGTATTTGCGGCGCAGTCGCGATCGTTTTAAGGGTGAGGATGAGACCGATAAACAGTCAGCTCTTTTAACCACTCGTTATGTTTTAGTTGAGTTGGCAAAATTAATGGCTCCTTTTATGCCCTTTAGTGCCGAAACTTTATGGCAAGAAGCAACCGCGTTTAATTTTCAAGATCAAACACGCTCAGTCCATTTAGAAAACTGGAGTCAAGCAGGACCAGTTGTTCAAAAAATACTTGATCAAATGGCTTTAGTAAGAAAAGTTGTTGAGTTGGGACTAGCGGCTCGTGATCAAGCTGGCCTAAAAGTTCGCCAACCCTTAGCCGCTGTTCTGATTAAAGGAACTGGTTCAAAAGATTTATCAGTTGATCATTTTAATTTAATTGCCGATGAACTCAATGTTTTAAATTGGCAGTGGATGGAAACTACTGATAGTTTGACAGTTGAATTTGATACTGAATTAACAACTGAATTAAAATTAGCTGGCCTGAAGCGAGATATTATTCGTTTAGTAAATGCCTTACGTAAAGAGGCTGGTTTAAATTTAAGCGACCAGACAATTATTTATTGGTCCGGACCAGCCACCCTTGTTTCTCAACTAGAAACACTTGCGCCGGAGATTAAAAAAGCGACTTTAAGCAGTGATTTTCAGTATCAAGAAAAATTAAGCATTAGTCCCACTAAAAGTTTAAAATTTGAAGAGGAAACGATTGATTTAGGGCTGGCAACTAATTAATTTTTAGTTGATTTTTCTTCGAAATTTTGTTATTCTAAAATTATAATTAATTTATTTTTAGTTAATTTATCAGCGCTTAATTGATAAATTAGCTAAAATTTACACCTATGACAATTATTTGGATTATTCTTGGTATATTAGTGGTTTTGGGCTTCGTTTTAATGACCATGTATAATGGCTTAATTAGAAGTAAAAACCAAGTTGATGAAGCTTGGAGCGACATTGATGTGCAACTAAAACGTCGCTACGACTTAATTCCTAATTTAATTGAGACCGTTAAAGGTTATGCCACTCACGAACAAGCGACTTTTGAAAAAGTCGTCGCTGCTCGGAGTGCGGCAATGGCCGTTTCTGGTGATGATTTAGCGAAAAAAACTGAGGCGGAAAATGCTCTATCTTCCACCTTAAAATCAATCTTCGCTTTAGCAGAAAATTATCCGGATTTAAAAGCGAATCAAAATTTCTTAGAATTACAACGAGAATTAACTGATACTGAAGATAAAATTATGGCTTCTCGTCGTTTCTATAATGGTAATGTTCGCGACTTCAACACCAAGATTCAAGTTTTCCCCACCAATTTATTTGCCAAAAGTCTGGGTTTTTCCAATCGCCAATTCTTTGAATTAGCCGATGAAGCTGCCCGTGAACCAGTTGCCGTCAAGTTTTAAGGAAAAATTGAGTAAAATTTAATCATTTTTTCGTTTTTCGTTAATTAATATGAAGACTCTTTATCAACATAGTAGTGATAATCAACGAAGAACCTGGTTTTTGTTAACCGGGTTTTTTGTCTTGGTAATTTTACTGGGCTGGGTATTTTCTTATGCCCTAGAAAGCGTTAGTATTTTATATTTTGCTGTGGGTTTAAGTTTTATTAGCAGCTTTATTAGTTATTGGTATAGCCATAAAATTGTTTTAGCAATGAGTGGCGCCAAGGAAATTAAAAAAGCTGATTCTCCTGAGCTTTATCGTTTAGTGGAAAATTTATGTATTACCGCTGGCTTGCCTTTACCTAAGATTTATATCATTAATGATCCAGCTCCTAACGCCTTTGCTACTGGCCGTAATCCTCAGAATGCAGTGATTGCTTTTACTACTGGTTTATTAGGTAAATTAGAAAAAGCCGAACTGGAGGCAGTGGTTGCTCATGAATTATCTCATATTGGTAATCGCGATATTTTAATTGCTACCATTGCCACTGTTTTAGTGGGCACGGTGGTCATGTTAGCTGATATTTTTTTACGCTGGTCAATTTTTGGTGGCCACCGGCGCGGTAATCGCGAAAATAATCAAGTGCAATTAATTATTACCATTGTGGCGATTGCTTTTGCAATTTTAGCCCCGATTTTTGCTTATTTATTACAGTTTGCTATTTCTCGCAAACGAGAATTTTTAGCTGATTCTGAAGCCGCTCTTTTAACTCGCTATCCTGAAGGCCTTGCCCGGGCTTTGGAAAAAATTAGCGCTGACTCTAATAAGTTGGTGAAGGCCAATCGAGCGACTGCTCATATGTACATTATTTCTCCCTTGCAAGGGAGAAATAAAAAAGTTTCTTGGTGGGCCAAATTAATGGCTACTCATCCACCCACTGAAGAAAGGATTGCTCGTTTACGGGGCAGTGATCACCGCTAAAATAATTATTTTTTTATGCTTGCTTATTTGGAAGGAAAAATTATTGCTAAAAATCAAAGCTCTTTGATAGTAGTTAACGCGGGTTTAGGTTATCGAGTTTTTGTTTCGGAAAAACAATTAACTGAGAGCCAGTTGGGTGAATCTATTGAGCTCTGTTTACATCATCATGTTAGGGAGGAATCCGATGATCTTTATGGTTTTAGGACTTGGGAGGAACTGGAATTATTTAGTTTATTATTATCCGTTTCCGGGGTGGGTCCCAAATCCGCTCTTGGTATTTTAGCCCTCGCTAGTGCCGCTGAAATTAAAGCGACGATTATTCAGGGTGATGCTGATTTATTGACCAAAGTCGCCGGCATTGGTAAAAAAACGGCTGGCCGTTTAGTTTTAGAATTAAAAAATAAATTTGCCCATTTAGATTTAACTAGCAATAATTCTCAGTCAGCTTCGGCTACCAGCGATGAACTGGATGCTTTAATTTCTTTGGGCTACTCCTTAATTGAGGCTCGAGATGCCTTGCGGGCAGTTGATTCCTCAATTACTGATAGTGGTCAGCGGGTGAAAACAGCTTTAAAATTAATTAGTCGTCAGCGTTCTTAAAGACTTTTAAAAAAATTTATGTTTAGCAAATTATTTGGAAAATTTAGTCATGACTTAGGGATTGATTTAGGTACCAAAAATACTCTAGTTTACATGGTAGACAAGGGAATTGTGATTAATGAACCATCAGTAGTAGCGATTAATAAGCGAACTAATGAAATTTTAGAAGTGGGGACAGCCGCTAAAAAAATGGTTGGTAAAACGCCTGGTCATATTGAAGCTATTAAGCCCTTAGTTGATGGGGTAATTTCTGATTTTGAAATTACGGAAAAAATGCTTAAATATTTTATTAATAAAGCTCAACAAGAAAATTTTTCTCTGTTAGCTCGACCGCGAGTGGTGATTGGCGTGCCTTTGGACTTAACTGAAGTGGAGAAAAAAGCGGTAGAAGACGCTGCCCGGTCAGCTGGTGCGCGTAAAGTTTATTTAGTAGAAGAAGCGATGGCTGCAGCTGTTGGCGCTCGCTTGCCAGTGACTGAAGCGACGGCCACGATGATGGTTGATATTGGGGGTGGGAGCACGGAAATCGCTGTGATTTCTCTGGGGGGCGTGGTCTCTTGGAAGTCTTTACGACTAGCTGGCAACGAATTTGACGCTAACATCATTGATTATATTCGTGAAGAGTTTAATATTCTAATCGGCGAACAATTAGCCGAAGAAATTAAAGTGAGAATTGGTTCCGCCATTGAATTAGAAGAAGAACAGGAAATGGAAATTCGTGGTCGTGATTTAATTACTGGTCTTCCCAAGGCAATTTTAGTTAATGATAAGCAAATCAGGGAAGCAATTAGTCGGACAATTGCGAAAATGATTGAACAAATTAAAATTATTTTAGAAACTACTCCACCGGAATTAGTTTCCGATATTTATCAACGCGGGATTTATTTATCGGGTGGTGGTGCCTTGCTTAAAGGATTGGATAAAGCAATTGCCAATGAGGCCAAGATTCCGGTAAAAATTGTTGATGACCCTCTAACTTGCGTGGCGCGAGGGACGGGTATTTTAATTAGTGATGCTGACCTTTTGAAAAAAGTAACTATGGCTCCTATCAGTGGCGACTAAATCGCCCTTCTCGTTTATTAATTAGCTTATGTGGAAAAAATTTTTTTCTCGCCAAGTAATTATTGTTAGTGCCGTCGTGGTTGTTATTTTTTTACTTAATTTTTTAGGCTTAAGTCGCCCGTTAAAACAGTGGTCGCAAGAGGCCTTTGCTTGGTTTAGTGAAAAAATGGGTAGTCGCCACTATTATTTTGCGAGTAACTTTGCTGATTGTCCTGAGTTAGTCAGTCAACATGAAGAGCTGCAAAATACCCTTGGACGCTTAACTATTGAAAAGGCTCGCTTGGAGACGCTTGAAGATGAAAATCGGCGCTTAAGAGAATATTTTAATTTTTTAGAAACTAATAAGCAAGCTAGCGTTTTTGTTAATATTGTTGCCCGTGAATCTTTACCGGGTTTAATTGGTCAAGAACAAAACTTAATTATTGACCGGGGAAGCAGTCATGGCTTAGTGCCTGGCTTAGCGGTCATTAATGAAACCGGAGCAATTATTGGTAAGATCACTGACACTAAAGAAGCTAGCTCCCGAGTTTGTTTGGTCACTAGCCGTAGCTGTCGGCTGGCGGCGACTATTTTAAATATTGATCGCACGGCTGGCCTGACTGAGGGCGAGCGCGGTTTAACGATTGTGATGGAATTAATTCCTCAGGGAGAAGAAATTGTTCCGGATGACTTGGTAATTACTTCGGGGCTAGAAGATTTAATCCCTCGTGGTTTGGTGATCGGCCGGGTAACTCGGGTGGATAAGCGAAGTAATGAAATTTGGCAATCAGCAGTGATTGAACCGGCGGTTCCTTTATCTGATCTCAGTATTTTAGCGGTAATTTTACCTTAATTTATGTCCAAAATAAATATTTTCTTAGGCGGGTTACTGGTAATTTTTGCGGCCTCAATTGTTTTTTTTCAGTTATCGATTATCAATTTTTGGCCTAATCCTTGGCAGCAAATTAATTTATTAGTACCAATTTTAGTCTTTATTTTTTTATTAACTGGTCGCTCTTTAGCTTTAGTATTTGCGATCGCTAGTGGCTGGTTATTAGATATTTTTTCTTTTTATATTTTTGGTTTAAATTTATTGTCCTTAATTATCATCGTTTTTTTAATTAATTGGTGGTGGCGACAATGGCTCACCAAACATTCTGTTTATTCATTTATTGCCTTGGTTCTAGTCGCCAATTTAGTAAAGAGTTTATTTTTTTACAGTTTACTTTTTTTATTATCGGATAATTATCGTCACCTCTGGCAAGCCCAAGCATTCTGGCGAGATTTAGCCTGGGAGGCACTCGCTTCGATGATCTTAGCGGCTTTCTTGTTTTATATTGCCTTAGCCCTTGATCGTCGCTTAAAACCATTTTTTGTTAGTCGTCGTCCTTTGGTCAATTCTTAATTTATGATAAGATAAAATATATGATTTACGATATTATTACTGTTGGCGGGGCGACTCGCGACATCACTTTTTTTACTACTGAAGGTATTGTTATTAATAATCGTCAAGATTTGCTTCGTCAAGAATTAGTCGCTTTTGAAAATGGGGCGAAAGTAAAAATTGATAAGTTTCATTATTTATTTGGTGGCGGAGCGGCGAATGTGGCGGTTAATTTAGCTAATTCTGGTTTTCAAGTAGCTTGTCTGGCCAGGGTGGGCAGAGACGAGCATGGTTTAGCGATTCGTAATCATTTGCGCGGGCAAAAAGTCGCCGTTCCTTTTTTACAAAAAGACGATAAGTTACCGACGGGCTTTTCTTTTGTTTTGGTTAATCCTGGCGGCGAAAGAATTATTTTTACTAATCGTTCAGCCAACGAAAAGTTAGTGATGAATAAAGCCGCTTTAACGGCGGCCTCGCGGGCTAACTGGTTATATGTCGCTTCCTTGCCGGCTAATTGGTCCCGAGTTCTAAAGCCTTTATTTTCTTTAGCTAAACCAAAAATTGCCTGGAATCCGGGAGCTGCCCAGTATAGCGGTGGCTTAAAATCAATTGCCTGGTTTTTACAACGAACAGATTTATTCATGCTTAATCATGATGAAGCAATTGAGTTGGTAGTCAGTGATCAAAAATACGCCAATCGTCCTCATAAATTTTATAATCAAGTTAAAAATTTATTACCGATTATTAAAAATTATGGCCCAAAAATTGTGGTGATTACCCGAGGTGATAAGGGGGTTGATGCTTATGATGGTCAAAATTTTTATCATCAAGCTGTTTTTAGGGAAAAAAAGTTAGTCGATACTACGGGGGTGGGCGATGTTTTTAACTCGTCTTTTTTAGCGGCCTTTCAGTTAAGTAATTCTAATTTAAAAAAATCTTTGAAAATTGCCGCTAGCAATGCGGCTTATAAAATTTCTTATTTAGGCGCCCAAAATGGTCTGCGTGATGTTCGTTTATTTTTAAAATAAAAATATATGATGACTGGTTTAATTATTAAAGACTTAAAACAATATGAAGATGATCGGGGTTATTTAATGGAAATTTTTCGCCAAGATGAAATTTCAGTGGTGCCGGTGATGTCTTATTTAAGTTGGACTAAACCCCAAGTGGTGCGCGGCCCTCATGAACATCAAGCCCAAACTGATTATTTTGTTTTTCCGGGACCGGGTGATTTTCGTCTTTATTTATGGGATAATCGTCCGGATTCTTTGACTCATGGTGAATACTTGGTTTTAGAGGTTGGAGCCACTCGTCCTTGTATTGTGATTGTTCCCCCAGGGATTGTTCACGGCTATAAATGTATTTCCTCAGGAGCTGCTTTATCAATTAATTTACCGGATAAATTATATAAAGGAGAAAATAAGCAAGCGGAGATCGATGAAATTCGTTGGGAGGAAATGGCTGACAGTCCCTATAAAATAAGCTAATTTTTTATGTGTGTTTTTTGTCAAATTGTCGCTGGGAAAATTTCTGCTCATAAAATCATTGAAACTGATCAAGTGTTAGCTTTTTTAGATATTAAACCAGTAAATCCTGGTCACTCTTTAGTAATTTTAAAACGTCACTGTCCCAGCATTGAAGAAGCCAGCCCTGATGAATTAGCCGCGGTAATGGCGGTGGTTAAACAAGTTGGTGGGCGACTTAAAGATAAACTGCCAACGGTTGCTTATAATCTTATTTTAAATAATGGCCCCGTAGCGGGTCAAGAAATTCCTCATCTTCATTTCCATGTAATTCCGCGCCTACCTGATGATAATCTACAACTCTGGTCCCACACAGACTATTTACCAGGCGAGGCCGAAGATATTATTAAACGCTTAAAGTTTTAATTATTATGAAAAAAATTGATTCCTTAATTGAGAAGCCTTCAATGGCTGACGACGAGTTAGATTCCCCAATCACTAATCAAGAGTTAGATGATTTAATGGTTGATCAAGAATCAGCCCACTTAATAGCTGATCGCGAGTTAGCTCGCTTAGCTGTTAAAAATAATCCCACTTTAGCCCCGGACTCTCCTTATCGCCCTAAAGCACGAGGGGTTTATGATTTTGATTTAACCGATTCTCAGTATCAAGAAATCATTAAACAAGCCGAAACTATTCGTCAGCAGATTCATCAGCGGGCGATAAAGTTATTTCCTTTATCTGATAAACTAACTAATCATTTACGAGTAGCAGACAATAACGAAACTCTACACCAACCACTATCCCTATTTAATCATAAAGACGTTCCTAGTCTGCTCAATTCTTTATTAATTGTTAAAAGATTTTTAGATAAGCGGGCGATATTTTTGACGGTTGCTAGCGAGCGCCCCCTGCTTCCCGAATTAAGCGCTTACGTTAATGATCTAATTCATCAGCAATATTAAGAAAAATTAATATGAAAATTTTAGTAACCGGTGGTGCCGGGTTTATTGGTTCTAACTTTATTCATTATTGGTTGCAATCTTCCCCTGAAGATAAAATTATTAATTTAGATGCCTTAACCTACGCTGGTAATTTAAATAATCTACAAGACTTGAATGACCAGCCGAACTATCAGTTTGTTAAAGGCAATATTTTAGACCGCGATTTAGTTTTTTCTTTAGTTGAAACGGTGGATTTAATTGTTCATTTTGCGGCCGAGAGTCACGTTGACCGTTCAATTGCTGACAGTTCAGCCTTTATTCAGACCAATGTTGAAGGTACCCGCGTTTTACTGGAGGCGGCTAAAAATTTTGGTTTAAAACGTTTTCATCATATTTCTACCGATGAAGTGTTTGGTAGTCTTAGTCCAATTGATCCTAAATTTTCTGAGCAGACTCCTTATGATCCTCGGTCGCCTTATAGTGCTTCAAAGGCGGCGGCCGATCATTTAGTGCGAGCCTATTTTCATACTTATAATTTACCAATTACGATTTCCAATTGTTCTAATAATTATGGTCCTTATCAATATCCAGAAAAATTAATTCCTTTATTTATTACTAATTTATTAGATAATCAACCGGTTCCTGTTTATGGTCAGGGTCAAAATATTAGAGATTGGATTCAGGTTGATGATCATAATCGCGGGGTGGCGGCCATCATTAAACAGGGTAAAATTGGGGAAACTTATTGTTTGGGAGGTGGTCAGGAAAAAACTAACTTGGAAATTACTGAAGAAATTATTCGCTTAATGGGGAAGTCTCCGGATTTAATTAAATTTGTCACTGATCGTCCTGGTCATGATCTCCGTTATGCGATAGATTATTCTAAGGCCAGTCAAGAATTGGGCTGGCAACCAACTGTTAATTTTTCTCAAGGTTTAGCTGACACTATTTCATGGTATCAAAATAATCAGGAATGGTGGCGGCCTTTAAAAAAATAAATAATAATTTTTAAAATTTTAATTTTATGGCTAATCAAAAAATTTTTATTATCGAAGATGATGTTAATCTTTTATATAATTTAGAGGCTCAGTTTAGTTTAGATGATTTTGTAGTTGCTAGTAGTCAAGGGGATGAAGAACTAGAAGATCTTCTTTCTCAAGTTCAAGAATTTAAACCTGATTATTTAATTTTAGATTTACTTTTGCCCAAACTTGATGGTTTTGAAGTTCTGCGTCGTTTAAAGGCCGATGAAGAATTGCTTGATGTTCCGATTTTTATTTTTACTGATCTGAGTGATGCTGATAGTCGGGCTCGCAGTTTAGAGCTGGGAGCTGATTATTATTTTATTAAAGAAGAATTTGACTCTTATCAATTTGCCGAAAAAGTTAAAAAAATTATTGCTAACCAAAATGACGGCGTTGATTTAGAATTAGAAGACTCTCTGGAGTAGTTTTTGACAATTGACAACTAGTGATAAGAAGGTTAATATGGAAGGCAACGATTAGAAAATCGCTAGTGTTTATTTTTATTTTATGTTTATTAAAAGAATTGGTATTGATTTAGGAACAACTTATACTTTAGTCCATTTACCCCGTCGGGGAATTGTAATTAATGAGCCTTCGGTAGTGGCTGTTTCGGTAGATGATAATAAAATTTTAGCGGTTGGCAATGAAGCTAAAGACATGTTGGGCCGAACTCCGGACACAATTATTGCTGCTTGCCCTTTACGCGATGGCGTGATTGCTGATTATCGAATTACTGAAGCGATGATTCGTTATTTTATTAATAAAACCTTAGGTAGTGTTCGTCTCTTTCGTCCGGAAGTAATGGTCGCGGTGCCGGCGGGCATTTCCTCAACTGAACGTCGAGCGGTTATTGAAGCAACGATTGCCGCTGGAGCTAAAGCAGCTTATATTATTAAAGAACCAGTCGCTGCCGCGATCGGCGCTGATATTCCAATTGGTAGCGCCACTGGTCACATGATTGTTGATATTGGTGGCGGAACCGCCGAAATGGCGGTGATTTCTTTGGGGGGAATTGTGGCCTCAACTTCCGTTCGCGTAGGCGGCAATAAATTAGACGCCGCTATTTTAGAACATATTCGAAAAAAATATAGTTTAGCAATTGGTGAACGCACAGCTGAAGAAGTTAAAATTAATATTG
>CAYOTM010000017.1:0-15705 GCA_964406935.1 uncultured Gammaproteobacteria bacterium | reverse complement strand
TTTAATTTTTCCAATTTTGTTGCGCTGGTTATAATCATAACAATATTTTAACATTCTCGGCTTTTTTCTTTTGTATTATTTACTTGACAAACTATTTAAATACTTTATAATAAATTCAATTGCTCTTTTTTAATTTTCATCTTCTTGAGGGAAACTTTTCTTTGGTCAAGCATCTGCTTTTTCATTTTTTGGTTTTTTTAATCGGAACTCCCTCAAGATTCAGGGGGCTTGGAATAATTCTAAGCCCCTTTTTTTATCCCCAAGCTTTAAAAAAAGATATTTATTTTTTATCAGTTATTGTTAATAATTAAAAATATTAGAGAAAAAACCCTTTATTTTCCTAGTATTTTACCATCTTGACATATTTTTAAAATAATTTATAATATAAATAATCAGTTATTTCAAAAAAAGAATTGAGAAGAAAGTGGCTCTAACCGGTCATACCAACAAATATTATTAACATCCCCAAAAACCACCCGACCCGCCCTTTCTTCTCTTTCTATCTTCCTTCTACGAGCCGAACACGATTTTATATCAAGTTCGGCTTTTTTCTTTTTATTGATTAGCTTGACAAATTATTTAAATACTTTATAATAATTTTATCTTTGTTCCTTTTTTCATATAGATCTTGAGTAGATAATTTTGTCAATTTTGTTTTGGTTAACATGATTTTGGTTTTCATTACTTGTCTCTCGAGGTCTCTGGGGTTGGAAAAATTTTCCAACCCCTTTTTTTATTCCCAAGTTGAGCCGAACACGATTTTATATCAAGTTCGGCTTTTTTCTTTGCCTAAATAATCTTTTAAGTATTGACCGGTGATGCTTTTAGGATTAGCAATCACTTCTTCCGGGGTACCAGCCGCTAATAAACGTCCGCCCTTCTCACCACCCCCTGGCCCTAAGTCTAAAACATAGTCCATTGCTTTAAGCATGTGAAGATTATGTTCAATTACTAAGACTGAGTTGCCCTTATCAACTAACTTATTTAAAACTGATAAGAGCATTTCAATATCATAATAATGGAGGCCGGTAGTAGGTTCATCTAGTAAATAGAGAGTTCTTTTACCCAGAGTATGGGTTAATTCTTTAGCGATTTTGACTCGCTGAGCTTCACCACCCGATAAGGTGGTTGAGGATTGTCCCAAACGCAAATAACCTAAGCCAACTGACTGCAGGACGGCTAATTTATCAGTAATATAATAGTTTCCAGCAAATATTTCCTTAGCCTCATCAATCGTCATTGCTAAAATATCAGCAATGTTTTTACCCTTATACTTCACTTGCAGGGTTTCTCGATTAAAGCGTTGACCGCGACAAATATCACATTCAACCAAAACAGCCGGCAAAAAATGCATTTCAATTAAATTAGCCCCTGCTCCTTGGCAGGCTTCACAGCGTCCACCAGGGACATTAAAAGAAAAACGAGAGATGGAATAACCCTTTTCCTTGGCCATTGGCAAAGCAGCAAAAAAATCACGAATCGGGGTAAAAAAACCAGTATAAGTAGCCGGATTAGAGCGCGGTGAGCGGCCAATTGGTGATTGATCAATCACTACCACTTTATTTATATATTCCAAGCCCTTAATTTCTTGAAGGTCAAATAACTTATTTTTTCCTGGGTTATTTTTTATCTGTACAATATTTTTATACAGTATGTCGTATAATAAGGAAGACTTTCCTGAACCAGAAACTCCACTAATTCCGACTAGGCGACCCAAGGGAATTTCTAAATTAATATTCTTTAAATTATTTGCTCGCGCTCCCTTAAGTCTTAAGGACCCGTGATTCTGCTGGCGCCGTTTACTGGGAATAGAAATTTCTCGGCGGCCCTGTAAATAATCAAGAGTTAAGGATTTAGCAAGCTCTTTTTTAATAGTTTTCGTTTTCATTAAATCTTTTAAATAGCCCTGAGCAACGATTTCCCCGCCCTGAGTACCAGCCAAGGGACCTAAATCAAGCAAATAATCAGCGGCTAAAATAGTTCGTTCATCATGTTCAACAATAATAACTGTATTATTTTTATCTCTTAAAGATTTGAGGGTGGCGATTAAACGATCAGTATCACGTTCATGAAGACCAATAGTGGGCTCATCAAGCACATATAGGGTACGGGATAATTGAGAGCCAATCTGGGAAGATAAGCGAATTCTTTGGGCTTCTCCGCCAGACAAAGTTTCCGCTTCTCGACTAAGAGTTAGATAGTCTAAACCAACTTTAGTCAAAAATTCTAAGCGATTAGTAATTTGTAAAATTACATTTTCGGCAATTGTTAATTGCCGTTTAGTCATTTTTTGATAAAAATTTAAGAAAAAATCATAAGCCTGATCAACTGCCAAACTATTAATTTCCGCTAAATTTTTCCCGGCAATTTTGACTGACAGGGCCTCTGGTCTAAGTCTCTTGCCCTGACATTCCGGACAAACTTTTTCTGAAGAAAAGCCAATTTTTCCCAAACCAGAGCATTGTGGACAAGCGCCATGAGGCGAATTAAAAGAAAATAGCCGGGGTTCAATCTCGGGAAAAGCAAAATTATCCCGACCGCAGGTCCAATGAGCGGATAATAATTTTTCCTCTTCACCTATTTGATAAATCACTAATCCCTGACTATGTAAAATCGCCGCTTCAACGGCTTCAAATAAACGACCCTGATCTTTTAGGTCTAAAATATCGATAATAATCTCTAAATTATGTTTCTGGCGAGGAGAAAGCTTAATTTGTTCTCGTAAGTCATGGATTTTACCATCAACCCTTATTTGGCTGTAGCCCAGCTTTAAAAAATCATAAAGTAGTTGATAGTGTTCACCCTTACGATCGCGGACCACGGGGGAGAAAATAGTCACCGTTTTAATTCCCTGGGATTTCCCTCTCTCTAAAATAATGTCAACCATTTCCTCGGGACTCAGGCGTTCAATTTTAGAATTACATTGGGGACAAAAAACTTCCCCTAAACGAGAATATAAAACCCGTAAATAATCATGAATTTCTGTTAAAGTGCCAACCGTTGAGCGGGGATTATGAGACAAGGCTTTTTGGTCAATGGAAATCGCTGGGGCTAAGCCAATAATTTCCTCTACTTCGGCGGGCTTTTTCTGGCCCAAAAATTGTCGCATATAGGGTGATAAGGATTCAACGTACTGACGCTGACCCTCAGCAAAAATCGTATCAAAGGCTAAAGATGACTTACCGGAACCAGAGACACCAGTGATGACGATTAATTTTTGATGAGGCAATTCTAAATCAAGATTCTGTAAATTATGCATTTTTGCCCCTTTGATAATAATTTTATCTTCCATAAATTAATTAATTTAAGATTTATCTTCTTCACTTAATTCCAACATATCCTCAATTTTTTTATGGATACTAAGAGGGGTAATGTTGTATTTTTTATTATAAGCTAGTTGTTTATGACGACGACGAATAGATTCAGCAATTGCTCCCTTAATTGCGCCGGTTGATTTATCGGCATAAAGAATAATTTTACCGGATAAATGACGAGCGGCTCGTCCCATGGTTTGAATTAAAGCGCTTTCACTGCGTAAAAAACCCTCGCGATCAGCATCTAAAATTGCCACTAAACTGACTTCTGGTAAGTCGAGACCTTCCCTTAATAAATTAACACCAATTAAAACATCAAACTTTCCCTGGCGAAAAGCTTTTAAGATTTCTGTCCGCTCTAAAGTTTTTATTTCCGAGTGAAGATAGCTAGCTTTAACCCCCTGCTGATTTAAAAAGATGCTTAAATCTTCAGCTTGTTTTTTGGTTAAGGTATTAATAATCACCCTTTCTTGCTTTTTAATTACTCGTTTAGCCTCCTTAATAATATCATCAATTTGACTATAATTTTTTTCCGAATTAAAGACCGGGCGAACCTCAATCTCGGGGTCAACTAAACCAGTCGGCCTAATAATTTGTTCAACAATTTGCTGGCTTTCCTTTAATTCATAATCACCTGGGGTGGCAGTGGTAAAAATTAAAGCGCCAATTCGCTCTTTAAATTCGGGAAAACGTAAAGGACGATTATCTAAAGCCGAGGGAAGGCGCCAACCATATTTGACTAAAGTTTCTTTACGCGAGCGATCGCCATTATACATTCCTCTAATTTGCGGCAGACCAATATGTGACTCATCAATCACCGTTAAAAAATCAGGCTTACCATCTTTCCAGGGGAAATAAGATAATAAGGAGTCCGGGGCCTCACCTGGTAACTTGCCAGTTAAATGACGAGAATAATTTTCAATTCCATGACAGTAGCCCAGCGCTCGAAGCATCGTTAGGTCATAATTAGTACGGCGGCTTAAGCGATCAGCTTCTAATAATAATTTATTTTTCTTAAAATAAGCGAGACGATCTTTTAATTCGATTTTAATATTAGCAATCGCTTCGGCAATTTTTGGTTGACTAGAAACAAAGTGTTTAGGGGGAAAAATAATAATTTCCGGCAGATTTTCCAAGCGCTTACGAGTTAAATGATCAATCACCTCAATATTACTCACTTGGCCAACCGTTAAGTCTAAACGATAAAAAATATTTTCCGACATTGGTCTTATTTCCAAAATATCACCTCGTACTCGAAATTGACCACGATTAACTTGTAAATTATTCCTTTCAAATTGAATTTTAATTAATTGGCGAATTAAATCTTGACGACTAATCGCTTGCCCTTTTTCTAAGCGTAGAGCTGACTGCAAATAATCAGTTGGTAAACCAAGATTATAAATACAGGAAACTGAAGCCACAATAATTACGTCCCGACGAGATAATAGAGCTGAAGTGGCCCCATGTCGTAAGCGGTCAATTTCTTGATTAATCATTGCTTCTTTATCAATATAAGTGTCAGAGGTTGGCAAATAGGCTTCTGGCTGATAATAGTCATAATAAGAAACAAAATAATGAACAGCGTTATTAGGAAAGAAATTTTTATATTCACGATAAAGCTGAGCGGCTAGCGCTTTATTAGGAGCAATCACTAAAGTAGGCTTATTATATTGAGCAATCAGGTTAGCAACCGTAAAAGTTTTACCAGAACCAGTCACTCCTAGTAATGTTTGAGGAGATTTTTCCTGATCTAAACCCCTCATTAAGCGATTAATAGCCGAAATTTGGTCACCAGCGGGCTTAAATGGGGCTCTTAGTTGAAATAAGGGCTTATCCTGCATATATTAGTAAATTTAGACCACAAAAGGCGCCAGTTTTGGCGCTTAGGTATTTCTAAGTTAATTGATAAAGCTATCATAACATAAATTTAAAAAAAGACAATTATTTTTTTAAATAGATTATTAAAAAAACCCTGTAAACAAGGTTTTTTTTAAATTACTAGTAATTGTAATAATTTTAAAAATATTTATAAATAAGCGCCTTGAATATATTGCTGTAACATCCGCTCAGAGTTAAAAAAGGAGGCATTAATAGCAATCGTATGACGCATGGTTTCGCGCCAACGGTTAGGGGTTTGATAATAACGAGGGAGAATGCGAAATTCTAATTTATTATATAAATTGGCAGCATCTTGTTGATTTAATAACTTAGGATTAACTGTGCTTCGACGCTGGCCAATTGCCCAACCAGTTTTGCGATTAATAAAACCCTCAATCCACCAACCATCTAAGGTGCTAAAGTGAGGAACACCATTATGAGCGGCTTTCATACCGCTAGTGCCCGAAGCTTCATTAGGCGGTAACGGAGTGTTTAGCCAAACATCAACTCCAGCAACCATTAATTTAGCAATTTCCATATCATAGTTTTCTAAAAAGACAATTGGAATTTTGGCTTGATACTCCTTCTTTATTTGATTAATAAATTTGATTAATTCCTTGCCATTATCATCACTAGGGTGAGCTTTACCGGCATAAATAATTTGCAGTTTGCCAACTTTTTGATGAATTCTTAAAAGTTCTTTCATGTCATGAAATAATAAAGCCGAGCGTTTATAGCCAGTAAAGCGGCGGGCAAAGCCAATTGTAAAGGTATTAAGATCAAGTCTCACTTTTTGTTTTTTATAAACATACTCTAATAATTTTTTCTTAGATTGTTGATGGGCCTGCCAAATCTCCCTGGGAGGAATATTAAAAGCATTGCGTAAGGATAAATTACAATCACGCCAATTAGGAATATATTTATCAAATAATTTTTTAAAGGCTGGTGAAGTCCAGGTCAAAGAATGGACACCATTAGTGATTGCGGCAATTGAATGCCCAGGAAACATTTTAGCCGACACCTTTTGATGACTTAAAGCCACGCCATTAACATAGGAGCTAAAATATAAGGCGAGCTTAGTCATGTTTAATTCTTGATGGCTAATTAAATTTGGTAATTTAGGAAAATCAGTTTGCCAAGTTTTTACTAAAGATAAAGGGAAAATATCATGACCAGCTTTGACTGGAGTGTGAGTAGTAAAAACACATTTACTTTTTACCTCCTTAACTTTAGACGCTAAACCGCGAGCAGTTGATTGTTTAAATAGCTCAATTGTCGCTAAAGCGGCATGGCCTTCATTTAAGTGGAATTTTTGAATTTTTTTATAACCTAAAAGGGGCAAAATCTTTACTCCCCCGCGGCCCAAGACAATTTCCTGCATAAACCGATATTCAGGCTCAGTGCCATAAAGTCGACTACTGAGTAAACGGTATTTAGGCAAATTAGCTGATAAATTAGTGTCTAAAAAATAAACCGGTACTAAAAAGTTACCTCGCCCCTTAATTAAATACTGCCAAGCTCTAATTTGGACCCTATCCCTGCCAATATAAATAAAGGTTTCAGCCGCTAATTTTTTAAATTTTTTATGATTGTAACTATCCGGCAACTCCTCTTGCTCGCCTAATTTATTAATTTTTTGCTTGAAATAACCTTGATTATTTAGTAAAGTTAGACCCACCATTGGCGTTTTTAAATCAGCCGCTGATTTGAGAGTATCACCCGCCAAGACACCAAGACCACCGGCATAACTTTTAATAGTGTTTTCTAGGGCAATTTCCATACTAAAATAAGCGATTTTATAATTTTGAGGATCAATTTTAGTTAAGGTCATAAAGATAAAAAATAAAGAAATCCATTATAATTAATAGTTATCTCCTTTAGATTTTAGCATAATCTTATATTTTTTAAAAATTATGCTATAATTAAATTATGAGAAGTAGTAATATTATTAAAAGATTATTAGGGAAAAATGAAACCGTCCAGTATAAATTTTCCCTGAGCGAACTTTATCTAAAATTAAAAATGATTATTGCCCTAATAATGACTGGCCTTATTTTAGGAGCAATTTTATTTGTTTTAGTGTATTTTGATAATCTTCAAGGTTTTAGCCAAAAAGGCGTTAACCGGTTATTATCTACCAATTCGGCAGTTGATTTTGAATATCAAGACCTTGAAGAGCCTAACTTCTTTGGCCAAGAAGAAGCTAGTCTTAATATTAATATCTTGTTAATTGTGATAGCAATTTTTGGATTAATCATTTTACCAATTATTCTATTTTACTATCTTTACTATTTAAAAACTAGTCATGAATATCTATTTACTAATCAACGAATTTTAATTAAAAATGGTTGGCTTAGCACCAAAGCCATTAGCGTTCGTTATAATCGTATTACTGATATTAGTATTACCCAGAGTTTTATTAACCGTTTACTCAAGATTGGTACTTTAGAAATTAGCACGGCAGGTAGTGAGGGTTACGAAGTTAGTTTATCGCACATCAACCAACCCCATGAAATAAAAAAAACTCTGTATGATTTAAAAGAGATTTATGAAAATTATCAACAGGATTTAGCTGATCATCGCAATAAATTATCAGAATCGGCTGATTATTAGTTATTAGCTTATTCACATTAAGCCAATCTTCTTTAAAGAAGATTTTTTATTCCCCAATATTTTATGTGGCAAAAATTTAAAAAATATTTTTTATTTTTCAAGGGCCGAGTGGTTGATCGTAATTTAACTCGTAATTTTCGAATGATTTATTTCAGTCGAATTACGATTAATTCTGCCACGCAATTATTGGGCTTATTTTTGCCAATCTTTTTATATCAATTTTTAAATTTTGATCTCCGTTTAGTAATTATTTATTATTTGGTAATTGATTTTCTTTATGGAAATTTGGTAGCTTTGGGTTGTAAATATATTATGAATAGACTGGGTATCCACCGCTCTTTGCAAATTAGCGTTCTATTTGGGGCCGCTTATTATTTTATTTTTATTATTATTAATCATTATATTGTTGGTGATAATAATTTATTTACTTTTAGCCAGTTATGGTGGTTAGCGCCGGCCCTATTTTTTTCCTTATTATTTCGTCTAACTCACTGGATTCCTTTCCATACTCATTTAGCTAAATTAACTGATCACGATATTCGAGCAGGACAACTGAGTTTATTAGAAGCCACGATGATGGCCCTAGGAGCAATGATGCCAATTGTCGGAGGAGTAGTTTTGTCATATTTAGGTTATAATTTGCTGTTTGTAATGGCTTTAAGTATTTATTTAATTTCCCTATTACCCTTTAGCCAACTACCAAAAATTGAAGAAAATTTTTCCTGGACTTATCAAAAAACTTGGAAAAACTTTTTTTCCAAAAAAACTCGTTCTAGTATTATCGCGCACGCGGGTGATGGGGCAGAAAATATTATCGGAGCGATTATTTGGCCAATTTTTCTTTGGCAATTATTAGAAGGAAACTATTTTCAAGTAGGGGCGATTTCTTCCTTCATTATTTTAGCTACCATTATTTTACAAGTGTTGACTGGTGATTTAATGGATAAACTCCCTAATCGCCGTCGGTGGTTGCGTTATGGTTCAATTTTTTATGCTGGTGGCTGGCTTTTAAAAGCTTTAATTGGTAGTGCTTTTCAAGTTTTTTTATTTTCAACTTATCATAATATGAGTCGCGTATTTTCTCGGACTTCTTTTGACGCCTTAAATTATGATATTGCCGCTGATCAGGGCCATTATGTCGATGAGTATACTGTCCTGAGAGAAATGGCGATGATGATGGGTAAAATAATTATGGGATTATTTATTTTAATTATTATTCCCTTCTTTTCTCTTCGCTATATTTTTATTTTAGCCGCCCTAGCTTCCCTATCGATGAATTTATTAAAACAAGGAGAAGCTTTTAAAGACTAATCTTTTAAAAAAAACGAGGTCCTAATATTAAAACAGCTGCCAGACAGCTGTTTTTAAATATAAGACAATTAATTTATCCTTTTTAGTTGTTAGTAAATAGTCACTGGCGTTCCAATATTGACCCAATTATAAATATATTGAGCAGGGCCAATACCTAAACGAATACAACCATGAGAAACAGCCACTCCTAAATGATCGGTTCCTTCGCGATAGCCACTAGGCCAAATTGGTAATTCGTGAATACCAAAACGACCAGTCCCTAAGCCCAGCCAATAAGGCATCCATAAACCAAAGGGTGACCAGGCTTTCAAGTGTTTATTGATAATTTTGAATTCTCCTTTAGGGGTGGGGGTGATAATTTTACCTGCGGAAATCGAAAAAGATCCCAGTAAAACATCGTCTAAATAATAAAATAAGCGTTGGGACGAGCTAACATCAATTTTAATACTTTTTCTCCCGGGGCCAGTTAGTAAACTGCCATTAGCAATTAAATCTAAATTGTTATCACTAATTCCTTGTCCTAAAATAGTAATAATTTTAAATAAAGCTTGTCCATCAGGAATGTAATATCGCTGATAATTTACTGGATCAACATACCAGGCTTCACCTTTACTCTCAACTTGCAATAAGATTCTTCCTCTTAATCTTTTGGCAAAATCTAAATCAAGTTCTAAACGACCAGGCCCTAAAGGATTAAAGTGGTGAGTCAACTCTAAGCCATCGGGATGGGAATCACCATCACTATCAGCTATAAAAGGATCAGTGCCAAGGGCAATTTCTAAACGATTATCTAGACCATCACCATCACTATCTTGAGTAATTAGTCGGGCATCAACTGCGATAGGAATTTTAGCTAAATCGCTATTTTTTACCCCTAAACCAAATTGTTGTAAAAATTGATTGCTAAACTCTGGGCTAGAAATAAAGTAACGTGCCCCATTTAACGTATCAACATACCAGGCTTGCCCTTTATCCTCAACTTGCAATAAAAACTGACCACGCAATTTAAAAGGTAAATCTGAGGCGATTGCTTTTTTAGGAAAATAAAAAAAACTAATTAATACAATTATTAGTGGAGTAATAAATAAATAAAAAAATAACTTATTTTTTTTCATATTTTTCTGGAATAAAATATAAAAACCAAATAAACCAAACAAGCCAAACTGTTTGGGGATAATCTTTATTAATAATAGCCATAATTCCTTGAAGGCCTAAAAAACCAAAAAAACCTAATTGCCAATTTTTTCGTCGATTAATCATAATTAATGTAAATTTTTATTGATCACTTGGCTTGTCTTCTGTTTGTTTAATTTTTCTATTTCTACTAAAAACAAACAGGTATAAAATTTCTAAAAAACCAAGGGTATTAATAACTAATAAGGCGACGAACCACCATTTTTCCTCACGTCTGGCTGCTTTATAAAGAGATAAACCCTTCCAAATTAAAGACCAGATAATTATAATTAAAATAATTTCTGGATTACTTGTAAAAAACTCTGTAATAGTCATATTTTTATAGGTTAGTAACCAGCTACTTCTCCGGGAATAGCTTGTTTCCGAAGATAAGCTTTGATTGTTTTAAAAGATAATTGATACATTTTATCTAAGGAATCATCAGCATAAAAAGCAATATGTGGAGTAACAATCACATTATCAAGTTTGATTAACTCTCGATCAACTTTTAAATTGTCTTCATGCTCTAGGACATCTAAAAAAGCATAGGCAATTTTTTTCTGAATAACCGCTTTAGTTAAATCTTCAGAATTAATTAAGGCCCCCCGAGAAGTATTAACAATAATTACTCCTGATTTCATTAAGGCAATGCTTTGACGATTAATTAAATATTTGGTTGACTCGAGCAAAGGACAATGTAGGCTAATAATATCAGAATTTTTAAGTAAAGTATTTAGGCGAACATATTTAAAATGATTAGCCTCAGCTAAATCAGGATTAGGGTGAGGATCGTAAGCTAAAACTTTCATTAAAAATCCGAGACTAGCAATTCGAGCAACATTAATTCCAATTTTACCCGTCCCAATAATTCCGAGAGTTTTCCCTTTTAAAGCGATGCCTCGCAAGCCCTGAAAAGAAAAGGCCTTGGCAGTTTCTACCCGAGTATCCCCGGCTCCAATATGACGAAGGCCAGATAATAGTAGGGCAAAGACAAACTCAGAAATTACATGTGAGCCATAATCAGGTACATTGCAAACAATAATTCCCCGCTCCTTAACGGCCCGTAAATTAACATGATCATAACCAACACTACGAGTAACAATTAATTTTAATTTAGGGAAATATTTTAAGACCTCAGCCGACACTTTGCTGTGGGTAAAAATACATAAAACTTCAATTTCAGCGGCTTGTTTAATAATCTCGGGAGCCGGCAAGGCGCTTTTAAAAATTTTCGCTCCGGGAAAGGTTTTTTTAACTACTGAATAATCCTCGGGGGAAACCTCTAAGAAACAAATATTTGAATATTGCTTATTTTTTTTCATAGTTTAAGAAATTACTTTCTTATTTTAGCAAATTTTTAATAAAAGGAGAAATTATTATTTTCCGACTAATATGGTATAATAATTTTAGAAACTTATGAAAATGACAAAAATCAAGCTCTTAATTTTGATAATTACTGGAATTTTAGTCCTGATAATTTTATTTTGGCCAAAAAATATTATTCATAAACCGGCCAGCGATGGCCTCATTGTTTCTGAAATAATTACTAAGGAAGTAGACTTAACTGAGACATTTGATGTTTCTACTGAATATCTTGATTCAGAGGAATCGCCATTAATTAATGAGCCAGCTACTGATAATCAAGCGGCAGACACCAGTAACCAAGAAAATTTACCAACAACTGATTGGCAGTCAGATATTCCCCTAAATAACAGCCAGTCAATTGATAACAATTTAATTCTATTAACTGTTCCCTTCACGGCTCAAGCTCCAAGCGGCCAGTGGTCAGATTCTCGTTTTCAAGATGCTTGCGAAGAGGCTTCGGCAATTATGGCGATAAAATGGGTTCAAGAAGAAAGTTTATCACTCACTGAAGCGACTAATTTAATTGAGGATATTTCGGCGCACCTCTTAGAAAATTATCAAGAATATCGTGACAGTTCGGCTCAGGATACCATCGACTGGATTTTTAAAGACTACTTTAATTATCAAGCAGTGTCCCTACAAACCATTACTGAGGCTCAGGAATTAATTGATATTTTAGCCAGCGGACGCTTAATTATTGCCCCGATGAATGGTCAAGCCTTGGGTAACCCCTTTTTTACCCCACCCGGACCAGATCGGCACATGTTAGTTATTCGTGGTTATAATTTTGATACCCAGGAATTTATTACTAATGACCCCGGAACCCGCCAAGGTGAAGCTTGGGCCTACCCCGCTAAAAATTTTCTATCAGCTATTCGTGATTACCCGAGTGGCTATAAAAAAGAAATCAAAGGAATAGAAAAAAATATTATTGTAATTGAAAAATAAGAGACTTAAAACTACGGATAAACTAATAAAAAATCCTTATTTTATTAAAGAAAATAAGGATTTTATAATATAATATAAAAATGGTGAAAAAATTTATAATCTTCAAAATTAACGGCCAATTCCCTCATAAATTAGCCCTAGAGACTCAAAATCAGACCGCGACCACAAATTACGGGCATCAACAATAATTTTCAAGTGAGGGGCAATTTCTGCCGCCTTAACTGCACCAAACTCTTCCCAGTGAGTCATTAGAAGTAAGGCATCCGCCTCTTTCAAGGCTAAAAACTTATCATTGAAAAATTTAATATTATTTAACTTGTCCAAGACTACTTGGGCATTTTTATTAGCTAAGGGGTCATAGGCTTGAATGTTTGCTCCGGCTGCGTATAATTGCTTAATAATGTCTAAAGCAGCTGATTCGCGAACATCATCAGTCTTTGGTTTAAAGGCTAAACCCCAAAGAGCAATCGTTTTTCCCGAAAGATTACCTAGATGCTTGCTTAATTTATTAATCACCACTAAACGTTGCTGCTTATTAGCTAACACTACCGCTGGTAAAATTTGTAAAGCAACCCCGGCATCACTGGCGGTATAAATAAATTCATCAACATCTTTGGGGAAACAGCTACCACCGAAACCAGGGCCAGCTTCTAAAAATTTGGGGTTAATCCGAGTATCCAAGCCAATTCCGCGAGCCACTTGAGAAATATCAGCCCCTAAAGAATCACAGACATTAGCGACTTCATTAATAAAGCCCACTTTAGTGGCTAAAAAAGAATTAGCGGCATATTTAATTAACTCGGCGCTTTTAATATCGGTCAACATAAAAGTTTTCCCCTCGGAAATTAAGGGTTGATAAACTTGACGTAAATAATCAGCCGCCATTTCCGAATCAACTCCTACCACAATTCGATCAGGCTGAAGAAAATCACCAATTGCTGAACCTTCTCGTAAAAATTCGGGGTTAGAAGCGACGGCAAAATCGGTTTTCACTCTTAAATTTTCTTGAATAATTTGGCGTACTCGCTCTGCCGTGCCAATCGGTACAGTTGATTTATTAACAAATACTAAATAATGATCTAAATGTTCAGCTACTTGACGAGCGGCGGCCTCAACATAGGTTAAATCAGCTCGACGATTATCATCAGGTGGGGTGCCAACCGCATTAAAAACGACTTGGGAATCCTTTAGGGCAGTGGCTAAATCCTGAGTAAAACTTAAATTACCTACTTGTAAATAAGTTGTCAGTAATTCTTCTAAACCCGGTTCATAAATAGGCAAAATTCCCTGCTGTAATTTGTTAATTTTTTCCGCATCAATATCTAGGCCGACAACCGTGTGCCCTAATTTAGCTAAACAAACAGCGGTTACTAAACCAACATAACCGCTCCCTAAAACACAGATTTTCATACAGTTAATTTCAGTAAATTAATTAATAAAACCGGTGGGGCCGGTTATATTAGTTAATTAAATAATTATTTAAAAAGTTTTTATAATAATAAATTAAAAAAATTAGTCAACTTCTGTTTCCGAAGTGATGATTGGTGTTGGGACTAGTTCAATTGTTGGTGCTTTAACATCTAACCACAGATTTCCGGGAAAACAATTCCAACCAGCTTGATTCATTCGACCAGTTTCAAAATAATAATCTCGCTTCTCAAGGCGACTATCGGTGACAAAATTAGCACATAAATTAAATTGCTCATCAGAAATTTTTTGATATTCAATTTGCTCAAATATTAAGGGGCTAATACTATAAGGAGACCGTAAGCGATTAGTAGCGGTTAATTCTTCTAGTGATTCAGGCAGGCGTTTATTTTCTTGATAAAAAGAATTAATTTCATTTTCTAGTTGATAAATATTACTCATGGTTTGCTGATCAATTTTTCGTTGACGAGCCATTTGCGGCGATTCCACTGTTAAAAAAGCGGCCACTAAAGACAAGATTAGCAAAGTTAAAGTGCCAGCTAAAAAAGCGGTCATTAGCCAATTTTTAGTAATAAAATTGTCACGCTTAATGTCGTAAAGATAATAACTAAACACTAAAGCGGCAATTACTAAAACCGTTAGGGCTTGTAAAATAAACCGGACCGTCATTTCTCCGGATAAATATTGATTAATAACCCCAATTAAAGACCCCAGAATAATAACTGCCGAAACTAATAAAATAAAATAGGTTAACCAGCGTCTTAAGCCAGAATTGGGGTCAAGCTCCTTTTTCTTTAAACCCTGATTAATCAAGCGCAGCATTAATAATAAAACTGGGGAGGCAATTAACAGGGCGGAAATCGCAAACCGCAGCTGACCATCATAAATAGCTGGCCCCGAGTATAGGTCGTCTACAAAATTGCGATTAATTATTTGAAAAGAAATGAGGGCGACTGAAATCGCCGTAAAAATTAAAGATACTAAAGATAATAAATAATAAAAAGCATATTTAGCATTATGATTGTTCATAAAATTAAATTAATTAATTTTTATTGACGATTAAATAGTTTATTTAGGCGATCTCTAAAAGTGACTTTATGCTTAGAAAAGGAGATAATCGATAAATAAAGACTGACTGGAATAATAATCAAAATTAACCACAATAGGTTTAAGCGGAAAAAATTAATAAAATAGGAACCAATAATACCACCAATTAAAACCATGTTCAATTTTAATAAAGCTACTTGCCACCAAGTAAAAACATAATGGCGAAAAAATTTCATATTTTTAAAAATAAATTATTAAAAAGCAGTTTAAGCTAATAAAATTATAGCAAATATCTATAAAAATAACCACCAAAAAAAGAAAGCTGATTGTTCAGCTTTCTCCAGGGAGTGGCGAGGAAAAACTTATAAATAAGTTTAGGAAGAATGATTAGTATCCAAGTCATGACGACTTGCTTGATAGAGAGTTAAGGTAATCATTTCTTTGATTCCCTTACCATTAGTAACTACCAGAAAATAGCCGGCTCCTCGACAAAAATCACATTTTTGCGGGGTTGAGGCCTGATTTTCTGAATCTTCAATTACTCCTTGTCCGCAACAAGCGCGACACAGGATAGTATCAATGATTTTGTAATCAGACATCTCAGCCTCCTTTTTTATAATTAAGTAAA
>CAYOTM010000016.1:0-19344 GCA_964406935.1 uncultured Gammaproteobacteria bacterium | reverse complement strand
GCTGTACACACTAAGGGATGAATTTGGATAGCCTTACCTTCAATTAAAACTGGTTTAAAAGCTTGAATTCCTAAACGATGTAAGGTCGGTGCCCGATTAAGTAATACGTAAGAGCCCTTAACTGTTTCTTCTAAAATATCCCAAACCTCATCATGGCCAGCCTCAATATAACGAGAAGCACTGCGCACATTATGAACAATTTCTCTCTTAATTAGCTGGCTAATAATAAAGGGCTTAAATAATTCTAGGGCCATGATTTTTGGTAAACCACATTGGTCAAGATTTAATCTCGGATTAACCACGATAACGCTACGGCCAGAATAATCAACCCGCTTACCAAGTAAGTTTTGACGAAAACGACCCTGCTTACCCTTAAGGGCATCAGCTAAAGATTTGAGTTGACGTTTTTGACCGGTGGAGGCGGTCACTGTTTTGGTGTGCCGAGCGGAATTATCAATTAAAGCATCAACCGCTTCCTGCAACATCCGTTTTTCATTACGACAAATTACTTCAGGGGCATTTAAATCAGTTAATTGTTTTAAGCGATTATTACGGTTAATTACCCGACGATATAAATCATTTAAATCAGAGGCAGCAAAACGACCACCATCCAGAGCGACCATCGGCCGTAAATCGGGAGGAACAATCGGCAAAGTAGTTAAAATCATCCACTCCGGACGCAAATCATTATTACGAAAACTTTTTAATAATTTTAATCTTTTAATTAATTTTTCTTTTTTCGAATCAATTGAATCTTGCAATTTCTCTTCAATTTTCTTAATGCTTTTATTTAAATCAATGCGGGATAATAAATTTCTAATTGCATCAGCACCAATTCCGGCTTCAAATACATGACCAAATTTTAAACTTAAATTTTGATATTGTTGTTCAGACAAAATAAGCATCGGCTTCAATTCTTTAAGCTCTTTAATAACTTGATTAAAATCTTCATCAAGACTAGCTAGCTTGTCAGCTTTTAGCTTGGTTAAATCTTTAATTTCAGTTTGCTGTTTGGCTTCTAATTTTATTTTGTCACCGCCCGTTTGAATCGCCTGGTTAGTTTCTTCTTGTAATTTTTTTAATGATTGATTAAATTCATTATCAATCACTTTCTTTTTTGATTTATGTTCCTGCCTAACCTGAATAATTACCGAATCTTTTAAATTTTCATCAACATCAGTCACAATAAAACTAGCAAAGTAAATTACTTTTTCTAAAGATTGAATTCCTAAATTTAATAATAAGCCAATTTTTGAAGAAATACCGCGTAAAAACCAAATGTGAGAACAGGGGATTTGCAGATCAATATGCCCCATTCGTTCCCGTCTAACTACACTACGAGTAACTTCAACGCCGCACTTATCACAAACAATTCCTTTATAACGAATTTTTTTATACTTACCACAAGAACACTCCCAGTCTTTAGTGGGACCAAATATTTTTTCGCAAAACAAGCCTTCCTTCTCTGGTTTTTGAGTACGATAATTGATGGTTTCAGGGCGAGTCACTTCGCCATGAGACCACTCAGCAATTTCTTCCGGAGAGGCTAGTTTAAGACGAATAGCATCAAAGTCGCTAGTTTTTATAGGGTTAAGCATATATTTAAAAATCAAATTAACAAATTAATTATTCCGAGATTTATTGCTCTCTTTAGGGGCAGTGATTATCTCAGACTTATCATAACCATATTTATCATTATTTTTTTTAGTCTCTTCTCCACTATCAATTGCTATCTCTTCTTGTTTGCCACCTAATAATTCAACATTCAAGCCTAAGCCCTTAAGCTCGCGAAGTAAAACATTAAATGATTCGGGAACATTTAATTTTTCAATTTCTTCGCCTTTAATAATCGCTTCATAAGCCTTACTGCGGCCTGGAACATCATCAGATTTAATCGTTAACATTTCTTGAAGGGTGTGAGCTGCTCCATAACCTTCCAGCGCCCAAACTTCCATTTCTCCAAAACGTTGACCACCAAACTGAGCTTTACCGCCGAGTGGTTGCTGGGTGATTAAAGAATAAGGACCAATTGATCGTTGATGAATCTTATCTTCAACCATATGATTCAATTTCAACATGTATTTATAACCAACAGTCACTTGGTTATCGTAGGGCTCACCGGTCTTACCATCATATAGGGTAACTTTACCGTTTTCTGGTAAGCCAGCTTTTTTTAGCTCCTCTTTAATTTGCTCTTCGGTAATTCCATTAAGAGCCGGGGAGGCAATTTTATAACCTAATTTTTTAGCCGCAAACCCTAAATGAGTTTCTAGAAGTTGTCCCAAGTTCATTCGAGAAATAATTCCTAAAGGAGAAAGGATAATATCGACTGGAGTACCATCAGACATATAAGGCATATCTTCAACTGGGACCACTCGAGAAATTACTCCCTTGTTTCCATGACGACCAGACATCTTATCACCTACTTGAATTTTACGTAAATTAGCGACGGACACTTGAATAGATTGCAGTACACCAGCTGCTAATTTATCGCCCGCATCGCGAGAAAAAATTTTCACATCAACTACTTTACCGTGTTCACCATGTTCTAAATATAAAGAAGAATCGCGAACATCTTTAGCTTTATCACCAAAAATCGCTCGTAATAATTTTTCTTCAGCCGATAAAGTGGTTTCACCCTTAGGCGTAATTTTTCCTACTAAAATATCGCCAGAAGAAACTTCAGCGCCAATCCGAATAATTCCATCGGCGTCTAAATTTTTTAATTTTTCTTCACTGATGTTGGGAATATCATTAGTAATTACTTCCGGTCCTAATTTCGTGTCACGAACATCAATTGGATAATTTTCAATATGAATTGAGGAATAAATATCTTCTTTCACTAAACGCTCCGAAATAATTATTGCGTCCTCATAATTAAATCCCTCCCAGGTCATAAAGGCAACCAAAACATTTCGTCCTAAAGATAACTCACCATTATCAATCGCTGGCCCATCAGATAAAATTTGGCCGGCTTTAACTTTATCGCCAACTTCAATCACTGGTCGTTGATTAATACAAGTAGAGGAGTTAGAGCGAACAAATTTATTAAGATCATAACGATTAACTTGACCTTTTTTATTTTTTACTTCAATGGCTGCTGAATCAACATAAATAATTTCTCCGTCGCTTTGAGAAATTACCACATGACCACTATCGCGAGCGGCCCGACCTTCAATTCCAGTCCCTACAATTGGAGCTTCATTAGTTACTAAAGGCACTGCCTGTCGTTGCATGTTAGTACCCATTAACGATCGTTGGCCATCGTTATGTTCCATAAAAGGAATTAGAGAAGTGGCAATGGAAATAATCTGATTAGCCGCCACCCCAACAAAATCAATTTTTCCCACCTCTTCAACGCCAGGTTCGCCAAATAAGCGAACTTCATATTTATCTACTAAAAATCGGCCCTTTTCATCAATAGGGATGGTAGAGTCGACAGTAATATATTTTTCTTCTTCAAAGGCATCAATAAAAACAATTTCATCAGTCACCCGACTACCTTGGCGATCATGGATAACTCGACGATAAGGGGCTTCTAAAAAGCCGTAACTATTTAAACGAGAATAACTAGCTAAGTGACCGACCAAGCCAATGTTTGGTCCTTCCGGGGTAGCAATTGGACAAATACGGCCGTAGTGAGTGGTGTGCACATCACGCACATCAAAACCAGCGCGTTCCCGAGTTAAACCACCAGGGCCCATGGCTGATAACCGACGTTTATGCTCCAATTCAGCTAAAGGATTGGTTTGATCCATAAATTGAGATAGCTGAGAAGACATAAAGAATTCTTTAACTACACCAATAACTGGTCGCGCATTAACTAATTTATTAGGAGTTAAGGTAGCGATATCAGTTGTCGACATTCGATCCTTAATAATTCTTTCCATTCTGGCTAAACCAACTCGAAAACGATTTTGAACCAAACCACCAACTGCTCGTACGCGACGATTGCCTAAATGATCAATATCATCTTCGGGCTCTTTAGTAATATTTAAACGAATAATTTCTTTAATAATTAACACCAAATCTTCTCGTCTTAAAATACGATGCTCTTTGTTGTTAGGTAAATTGAGGCCAAAGCGACGATTTAATTTATAACGACCAACTCGGCCAAAGTCATAACGATCAAAACGGAAAAACATGGAATGAATCAATTGACGAGCATTTTCAACCGAAGCCAAATCACCGGGACGAATCCGACGATAAACTTCTTGCAAACCATCAGCTTCATTTTTCGCTAAATCTTTATCTAGGGTAGCTTCAATAAAGCCTGGTTCATCATCCGTCCTTTTTAAATCAACATCTTTAAATAGGGCTAAAATTTCTTCATCGCTGTCATAACCAAAGGCGCGTAGAAGTGAAGTGATGGCCACTTTTCTTTTACGATCGATTCGCACCCAAATTACTTTATTAAAATCAGTTTCAATTTCCAACCAAGCGCCCCGATTAGGAATAACCTTGGCGCCATAACATTTTTTACCTTTAATAAATTCCGCCGTAAACATTACACCAGCGCTACGAATTAACTGAGAAACGACTACTCGCTCAATACCATTAATAATAAAAGTTCCCTTGTCAGTCATCACCGGAAAATCTCCTAAGAAAACTTCTTGTTTAATTTCTTGTTTAGTTTTTTTATTAAGTAAGCGAGTTTTTACCCTTAAAGGCGCTTCGTAAGTAATGTTCTTCTGCCGACTTTCTAACTCAGAAAACTTCGCTTCATCTAAATAATAATCTTCGAAATATAATTCTAAATCACGACCAATAAAATCAGTGATCGGATTAATTTCTTCAAATAATTCTACTAGGCCTTCTTTCAAAAACCAATTATATGAATCCTTCTGAATTTCAATTAAGTCAGGCATCGGAATTACCTCTTGAAAATTATTGAAAAATAAACGATTTTGTATCTTAGAATTTGAATTAGCTTTAGACATAAATTTAATAACTAAGAATTTAATAACCTAGTTTTTTTTAAGCAAAGAAAAAAATTAACCTAAACCATATCAACAAAAAAATCTCAAGCCGACTGGATTGAGTTGTAAAAAAAATAAAATTTTATTAAGGAGTAAAGATCACTTTTTTAAAAATAAAGTGAATTTTTTATAAAAATAACAAAAAAAAGGTCTTGATTCGTGCCCAAAAATCACGCCTTGACTGCCGTTTTTTAAATTTATATAGAGAATACTCTGTAGTAATATCTATAATATTACTTTATTTATGTTTTGTCAATACACAAGTTATCCACAATAATAATTACTTTTTGAGGATTTCCGCCAGCTCTTCCTTGGCTACTCGCCGATCATCCCAAGGCATTTTTTCTTCATTAGCTAAACAAATGTATTGCTCAGCTCCTTTGCCAGTAATTAACACCAAGTCTCGGGGCCTTGCTAAAGTGAGCGCCCGCTTAATTGCTTGACGGCGATCACTGATTAAAAATAAATCATAATCGATTTTTTTACCCGCCCCAAAAGCGCCAGCAGCTACTTGTTGAATAATTATTTCTGGATCTTCATCATAAGGATCTTCATTGGTAACAATAACTATATCAGCTAAGGATCCAGCAATCTGTCCTAATTTTGGTCGTCTAGCTTGATCGCGACCACCACCAGTTGAACCTAAAACATGAATCAGGCGATGATAGGAAAAGTTTTTTAAAACTTCATATAGTTTTTCCAGAGCAACTGGTTCAAAAGCATAATCAATTAAAACAATAAACTCTTGGCCTAAATCAATCTTTTCCAATTTACCGGCTAAAGAATTAATATTCTCTAAACTAGTTTTGACTATTTCCCAATCAGCCCCCTGAGTAGTTACGCTTAGAGCCGCCAACGAAGCATTGTCGGCCTGAAAATCTCCCCAAAGCTTTAAATTAAAATTGTGTTCTCCTAAAGAAAAAGTAGTACCGTTAATACTGGTTTGAATATCTTTTTGAGGAAAAATTTCTAAATTCTTTAAATTTAAATTAACTATTTTATCAGCTGCTTCTACTATCTGACGCTGACTATCGATAATAGCAATCTTTTGCTCCGCCTTAAAAGCTAAAAAGTAAGCAGCATGTTCATCATTACCATTAACAATTAAAGTTTTCTTAACACGATTAAGCTCTAATTTATTTAAAGCACCGGCCGGTCTCACTACCTGTCGACCGTCATTTACATATTTCAAGGTACAACGACTTAAATGCTGACACAGCTTACCCTTAGCCCGCTTATAATTAGCAAAGCTACCGTGAGCTTCAATGTGTTCAGGATAAAGACCAGTCACGACCACGGTATCGTAATTAATAAAGCGATGACGAAATTGTTCAATCCCCTGAGAGGTGGTTTCAACAACGGCATAGCGACAACCATTATTAATCATTTGTCGTAATAATTTTTGTAAAAAAAATCGCCCCGGCATGGTCATTTTTTTATCATTTAACCATTCCCGACGACCATCAGAAAATTGAGCAGTCGAAGTATAGCCAGTTGGCCAGCCAGCTGCTTCCAAGGCTTGGGCAATTAAATAAACCGTTGAAGTTTTACCGGTCGTACCAGTTACTCCGATAATAATTAATTTATTCGAAGGAAAGCGATAATAAAAAGCCGCCAACCAAGCCATTACAAAATGATAGATTGGCTGTAAAAATTTAAATATTTTGAAAGGAATCAGTTTCTTGATTTTAGATAACATATTCTTATTATAACAAATAAGTAATGAAACAAAAAATCAGGCAATTGCCTAATTTTTAATTATTAAACAATAAATAATTAACGGGAGAAAAACATCCCATCCTCATCATCACTAAACACCCGAGGCTTGGGGGTGCCGCTAACTTGATTATCAGTTTTTGAGGTAGAACGAGAATCAGTTTTTATTTTCTGATCGTCGTTATCATCTTCTATATCATCTTCTGGATCAACTTTTGTATCATCTTCTATATCATCTTCTGTATTATCCTTAACTTTAGATGCCCCCTCATTAGTAACCGAGGGCTCGGCGGATATTTCTGAAGGACGAATTTCAGAAACAATTTGACCGCCAGTTTTCACTTCGTCTTCAGGGCCATCATCATCCAGAAAAAAATCCGGAATATTTTGATCGGTGTCTTGATTCATAGCATCTTTTTGATTAGCGGATGAGTTTGCATTAGTTAACGGTTGATTATTTTTAGTTACCAATTTGTCAGTTTCTGATTGATCATCGACCATCATAGAATTTTTTTCTTTTAAAGTAAAGTTGTCGTCTTCGCTGTTTAACTTTCCGTCATCTAGTTCTTCAAAGTCGGCTAATTCTTCAGGATCAAAATCATCAGCAGTCGGCTTATCATCTTCTGCTTCAACTATTTGATTATCTTCAAATACTAAAACATCATCTTCATCGCTAACTGAATCTTCGTCTTTACCACTTAAATAATTTTGAGGAGCAGAAAATTCTTGACGATTATGTAAAGATAAACCACTAATTGACTGACCGATTAAAGAGGCTTGCTCTTCACTGCTAATTAAAATTTCTCGCGGACGTGAACCATTAGCTGGTCCAATAATTCCCGCCTGTTCTAACATGTCTAAAATTTTAGCCGCTCGACCATAGCCAATCGAGAGGCGTCTTTGTAAAAGTGAAGTGGATGCTTTATTGGCTTTTAAAATAATATCGCGAGCTTCGACTAATAACTCATCTTCATCGCCATGAGTACCATCTAAACCAACCCCGGCAACGCCACTCACTTTTTGGCGATCAGTTACTCCTTCTAAATATTCTGCCTCACCACCTTTTTCTTTAATATAGTTAATAATGTCATTAATTTCATCATCACTAACAAAGGCTCCTTGAATTCTTTTTGGTTTAGATAGTTCAGCGGTGGTTAGCAACATATCTCCTTGACCTAATAATTTTTCTGCCCCGGACATGTCTAAAATTGTTTTTGAATCAACTAAAGAAGTTACCGAAAAAGCAATTCTCGCCGGAATGTTGGCTTTAATTAAACCAGTAATAACATCAACGCTAGGGCGTTGCGTGGCTAAAATTAAATGAATCCCTACCGCCCGAGACATTTGGGCTAATCTAATAACGGCTGCCTCCATTTCCTTGCCAGCAGTCATCATAAAATCAGCCAATTCATCAATAATAAAAACAATGTAGGGTAAATTCTCTTTGGCTTTTTGATTATAACTTTGAATATTTTTACAACTCGATCTATTTAATAAGTCATAACGATGATCCATTTCATTTAAACACCACTTAAGAGCATTAATTGTTTTAGATACTTCAGTTACCACGGGAGTTAATAAATGAGGAATACCATTATAGGCTGGCAACTCGACTCTCTTGGGATCAACCATAATAAAGCGTAGGGTGTCCGGACTGTTTTGATAAAGCAAGCTAATAATAATTGTGTTTAAACAGACTGATTTACCAGAATTAGTCGCCCCGGCTACTAATAAATGAGGCATCCGGGTCAAATCATAAATCCAAGAAGTGCCCGCCACGTCTTTACCAACAGCAATCATCATGTTATGTTTACGCTTTTTAAAGACATCATCTTCTAAAATCTCTCGTAAACCAACAATTGCTTTAGCTGCATTGGGAACCTCTACCCCAACCAATGATTTACCCGGAATTGGCGCCTCAATTCTGATTGGATGAGCCGCTAAAGCGAGCGACAAATCATTATTTAAAGTAGTAATCCGTGACAATTTAACCCCTTCGGCCGGCTTAAAAGTATATTGAGTAACCGTCGGACCAACTTTTGTTTCTCCCATTTCAACATTAATACCAAAATTTTCTAAAGTATGTTTAATTTTAGCAGCATTATTCTCAGTATTGCCGCCGATTGCTTTACTAAATTTATTATTTAAAAGTTCAATTGGTAAATCAATTTTAATCTTTCTCTTAGGCCAAGCAATTTTTTCTTGAACTTTAGCGACTGGCGTTTTAACAACTTCTTCTCTAAACTCGGTTTCGTCGGCACCTCTCAAGGACTCATCGTCTTCACTATTGGGATCAATTAAATTACGTTGCTGCCAAGTATTTAAAATATCTTCCTCCTGAGATAACTGGTCCTCAGCCGCCGTTCGCAGAGCATCATTTTCTAATTCTTTATTTCCTTTGTTTTTAAAAGTAAATAATTGTGACCAAGTTTTAATAAACCATTTAAAAAAGCGCCCGAGAAAACTTTCTTTACCAATTAAAGCGGTTAAAGAAGTATCAAAAACTAACACTAAAGAAATCAGAGATAAGCCAATTAAAACAATCAGGCCTCCCCAAAAACCAAGCACGTAAAGAAAAGCCTGGTCTAAATAGTAACCGATATAGCCGCCACCGACCCCCTCTTCAATTAATGATAACTTGTCGACCGTTGGCAGAAAAAAATGAAATAAAGTTTGATAAGAAATAAATAAGAAAAATAAACCTAAATAATCACTAATTTTTAAAGAAATAATTTTATTACTAGCTAACAACACTCCCCAAAAAAAGAAAATCAAAGGAACGAGCCACTTGCCAAAACCAAAAATCAAGCTTAACCACCTATCTAAAAACTGACCAAATTGGCCCGATAAATTAAAAAGACTTAAAAAAGCAAGTAAACTAAAAACAAAAACCAAAACCACCAAAATACTTTTTTGGGCCTGATGATTAATTTCTAATCGAGGTAAATTTAAATAATCTTCAGATTTTTTATTTTTTCGTTTTCTCATAAATAACCAAACTAAATTGACTCTATCTTTATATCTATTATAACACAAGTGGTTAAGGATTTTTAGTTAATAATCATTATTTAATTTTGAGCCTGTAAGTTTTCATTTTTAATTTTTTCTAAATCAGTAATAATACTGACTGCTCGAGCTGGCTCACTTTTATCTTTTAACAGCCAGTAAGCCGCCGTTCGCAGAGCGGTCCAGCGATAATAATTATTAATTCGAGATTGCAAGTCAGCCGTTAACTTTTGTTTGCTTTCCTGTAAATAATGCTTTAAAAATAATTTTTTAGCTTGAGGGATAAAGCCGTTATCAAAAAACTTGGTCTCTAATTTATAATTTAATTGTTGCAGGAAAGTACCAACATCCCGAGCAAAATCGCTTAAAGCAAAGTCAGTAAAATCAATTAAACCAACTTTATGTTTACTTACTCGCAAAATATTTTCCGTATGAGCATCACCATGAATTAAATAGCGTTCCTGATGACTAGCTAACCACTTTTTTTCCTCAGCAATGCACTGTCGATATGGATCAATAATACTGGCTTGCCATTGTTTGCCATAACGATCGGTAATTTCTTGAGCGATATTTTCAATCCCGGGAATCACCGTAGCAATTTGATGATTAGCGGGATTAAATTTTAAGTCAGCCTCTTTAATCGCTAAGGAGTGAAGCCGAGCAAACATAATGGCGGTCCTGATTACTAAATCTTCAATTGTTTTTTTGTCCTTTAAAAGAATAAAGTGTAATAAATTTTTACCCCCCAGAGCCCGGTAAAAAGACCCTCGAAAATCAGCTGAATAAAATAAGGGGCGAGGAAAAACAACGCTTTTCCCTAAACGACGCTTCCATAAATGTTGCAAGACTTCAAAGGCTAGATCTCGTGGTTCACTGCTATGAGCCGAGCAGACAATGTGAGTTTTTCGACAACTACCTGACTTTAATTTAAACTCTACTAAAAAATCTAAAACTACATGGTAAGTGGTTTCCCAAATTAATTTTTTATAGGGTTTAATTTTAATTCGTCCAATATCGGCCACCTCTGGGTAAAGTGGCAACACTTCTTGACGAAATAAATCACGAACAAAATCTTCCTCAAATAATTTATTAATCTTATTCATAAAAAGTAGCGCCAAATTTACTGTCCTCCAAATAAATCAAGCCTCTTTAATTTTATATTAAGGTGTCCAGTGTTTTTGCCAATGCTCTGCCCACAAAACTTGTCTAATTTTACAAGCTAATTCTTCGGTTTTTATTTTAACAGCCACACTACTAGAATTAGTCAGAGAACGAACTGCTCGCACTAAATCATTAACTCCTTTTTCTACTAAATCAGGGTTCCAGGCCAAGGGACCGAAATTTCGAGTAAGATCATAAGCGCTCGCCCACCACCACCAACAACTAGCCAGCCCCCGATTTAAATGCCAACGATACCACTGATAACCATTGTCTTTAAGGGATTCTTGTTTTAAAGATAAAACAAGATCGGCCAACTCCCATAATAATTTTTGAATTTTATTATCCGGATTATCCCACAGTAAATAAGGTTGGCTAGCAGCTAACTCACTTTCAGTTGATTCCCAAGATGAAGCTCTCAACTGACAATCGGTAATTATTTTTTGACTAGAAATAAATTCGGAAATAGTGCTAGTTTCCAAAATTGACCAAAAAACAATCCGTTCTAATTCGGCTCCTGGATCATTATGACGCAAACCATAAAGCTCACCATCAGCGGCAGTGATAATTGCTGGTGGTAAATCTTTTTGGCGCCGTAAACGTTTCATTTCATCTGGTGGATAGGAAGCTGATAGTTGGCGGTGACGAAAAATAATTTTTAAACCGCTATTTTCATCTTGATAAACTTTTTGTTGATCGAGTTTCCCTGGCCCAGCCCAAGTAATTTCATCAAGGATTAACCACTGATACCCTCGACTAGCCACTAACTTAGCCACTTGAGGATGATAAGCCATTTCTGGAATAAAAAATCCCCTGGGTCGATCAATATGAAAAACTCTATTTAAAGTTTTTTCTTGATAAATAATTTGCTCCTCCACTTCAGCCAGCGGTAACCGGGGCAAAAAACCATGAAAGGCCGCCGAGCCAACAAGTTCCAGGCGACCAGCCGCTACTAATTTTTTAAAACGATTAATTAAATCTTGATAACCTTCTTCTTCCAGGCGATCAATTAAGCAAGCAGCAATATTCATGGTCATTTTTAAATTGGTTTTTTTTTCTAATAATTGCACTAAACGACGATAGCTTTTGTTAACTGCCTCTTTAATAAAAATTGATTCAATATTAGCTGGTTGATAAAGATGAAGAAAATTAATCCATTTCATAAAATTAATTATTGACGACGGGCCCGACGATATAAATTTAAATATTTTTTAGCAGGGATTTCCCAGCTATTAGACTGCATCATCGCCTTAACTACTAATTGCTCCCAAATAATCGGATAGCGAAAAGTTTCCAGGGCACGCATAATCGCTCCATGAAACTCTAAAAGCTCATCACCTTTAAAGGTAAATCCCAAGCCCCGATTAGTGTTGGGATTAAAGTTAGTTACTGTATCATATAAACCACCAATCTCTCTAACTATCGGAATACAACCATAACGCATAGCAATTAATTGATTAATTCCACAAGGCTCATGATTGGATGGCAAAATAAAAATATCGGAAGCGGCGTATAAACTAGTTTCTATGTCCTGATTAAAGGGCAGCCAAATAATTTTTTTAGGGAAACGTCTTACTAATTTTTTAATTTCTATAATATATTCATGAGCCCCGTCTCCCATAATAATCATTTGTAAATCCTGTTTCAATAAAGAGGTTAGTACTTTTAAAATCAGGTTAAAGCCTTTTTGAAAAGTCACTCGCGAGGTAGTACATAACAAAGGGGTTTTAAGATTTTGTGGCAAATTTAATTTTTTCTGAACCGCTAATTTATTGGTTTGACGAGCGACAGTAATTTTACGGGGTTCACGATGAGTATAAAATTTAGTTAGCCCCGGATCTTTTTCAGGGTTATAGGCATGATAATCAATGCCATTAATAATACCAAACAAACGATCTTGGCGATTTCTTAAAATACGATGCAAGTCCTGACCAAAGCGCTTGGTCATAATTTCCTGACGATATTGTTCACTAACAGTATTAATAATATCGGCGGATAAAATTGCCCGCTTAGCAAAATTAATATTCTCTAAAGCCGGATCACTTAAGTGAGGTATTCGACTTCGACCATAATCCCGCTGGTCTACAGGAATTTCCCACCAATTATGCCCTAACTGAAAAATTAAATTATGAATGGTAAAAACGGTCTTCGTTTTTTGTAAAGTTTTAGAATAGCGAAAGTTAGTTTTTAAATAATAAGGAATAAGCCCAGTCTGCCAATCATGACACTGGATAATATCCGCTTCAAACTTTAATAAAGATAATAATTTTAAAGCAGCCACATTAAAAATTAAAAATTTGGCATTTTCATGAGGTGATCCGTAAATTTTTTTATGTTTAGAAAAATATTGTTTATTTTCCACAAAATACACTGGTAGGCCATCCATTAATTCTGCTTGCCAAAAATTGACTTGCACTGATTCCTTGGAATTCAAGTATAAAGTAACTTCCGAAAATAACAATTTTAAATTATTTTCTTGTTTGCTAATCAACCGACCATATAAGGGAGTAATGATGCGAACATCATGACCTAATCTTTTTAAAGCTTTAGGTAAGCTCCGGGCAACATCAGCTAGTCCGCCGGTTTTAGAAAAGGGGGCTAATTCTGGGCTAACATGGACAATTTTTAATTTAGTGGTCATATTTTAAACTAACTGCCCCAATCGCGACAGCTAAAGCGTCAGCGGCGTCATCGGGTTGAGGCAAGTTTTTTAAACCTAATATTTTTTGGACCATAATTTGCACTTGTTTTTTAGGGGCTTGGCCATAAGCGGTGACTGCTTGTTTAACTTGAGTGGGTGTTAAATTTAGTAAAGGTAATTTCTTCTTACGAATAGCTAGAAGCACTACCCCCCTGGCTTGACCAACCAATAAAGCGGTTTTAACGTTTTTATTAAAAAATAATTGTTCAACAGCAACAACTGATGGCTGATGAAGATTAATTAAATTTATGAGATCTTGATAAAGGATTACTAAACGATCAGCTAACTCGAGATTAGGAGGGGTTTTAATAATTCCAAAAGATAAGCACTTAAAAGAATTGCCGCTCACTCTCACTAAACCATAACCAGTATCTGCTAAACCAGGATCAATTCCTAAAATAATTTTCGTCATAAATAATTAAGCAATATTATGATAATAATCATTGACATCCTCATTGTCCTCCAAATCTTCCATAAATTTATCTAATTGCCCTTGTTGCTCGCTAGTAATTGCCTGTTTTTCTTTAGCAACATACTCAATAGCTGAGGTATTTAATATAAGATTATAGGTTTCTAAAAAATTGACTAGCTTATTTAAATCTGAAGGATTGGTTTGAATAAGCGCTAAATTATCCTCAATTTTAAAATCAATTATTCCCTGATCAATTAAGCGGAGCTCTAAATCTTCCAGTTTAACTTTTTTTGCTTTAATTTCCGCTAACTCAATCGTAATCATCCCGGCTAAATCAAAATTCCATTTTACTGCTCCTAAGGAGCCTCCATTTTTAGTAAATAAATGACGAATCGTAGCCGCACTACGATTTTTATTAGCAGTCAAACATTTAATCATAAACTGAACGTTGGCTGGCCCAATTCCTTCATAATATAATTCTTCAACTTGCTCGCCAGCTAATTCACCCGTTCCTTTTTTAATTGCCCGCTCAATATTATTTTTAGGCATATTAGCTTCCCTTGCCTTATCAATGGCTGACCTTAAAGACGGATTCATTTCGGGATCACCACCTGACCGAGCAGCAATACTAATAGCATTAGCTAATTTAGTAAAAATCGCTCCTCGCTTAGCGTCGACGGCCTCTTTTTGACGATGAGTAGTTGCCCACTTAGAGTGTCCTGACATAAAAAAATCTTTAAATAATAATAAAAATCCGAGTTTAAAATACTTTCTCGGTCGGAAAATTAGCACTTTTATTGTAATTTAAATTGAAATAAAAATCAAGATGAATTATAATAAAAACATAATAAAATAACCGAAAATTATGACTAAAAATAGCCTTCCCAATCTTGATCAAAGCTTACTGGCGGCTCTTAATCATTTTATAAAACAGCCAGCCCCCAAGTTTAACTTAAAAATTACTCAACTCCCCTTTGTGGTGGGTAGCGGTAATGCTTTTAATACTGGAAAGATTATTTTAGCGGATAGACCCGCGATTTTTGCTAGTGAAAGTGATTTTAAACAAAAACTCATTAGCCACCGCTCACTAATTAAATCAAAAATTATTCAACAGGCAATCATTATTTCTGCTTCCGGAGAAAAAGATGCGGTTTGGGAAATTATAGCCGCTAAACGAGCTGGGCTAAAAACCTTCCTACTAACTTGTAGTCCTGGGTCTCAGGGCACTAAGCTAGCTGACAAAACAATTATTTATAGTAAAATTTCCGAACCGCAAACTTATAATATTTCTACTTATTTAGGAATGATTTTATCTAAAAGCCAAGAATCGCCAGCGGCTATTAAAACTTTCCTACAAAGAATAAAGTTACCGAAAAATTTGGCTAATTACCAGGCCTATGCTTTTATCTTGCCCGATGAATTTGCTGCGATTACGCCCATGATCGAAATTAAAAAACATGAATTATTTGGTCCTCATCTATCAATTAGGGCTTTTACCCACGGCGAAGCCCGCCATGCTAAATTTGTCATGCCCTGGGACAAGGAGTTAGTAATTAGTTTGGGAAATAATTTATATTTTGGTTTAGCTAAGCATCGCTATCAAATAAAGATGCCTAAAAAATATGGGCCAGGTCTGGTGATGGCTCTTAGTTATTATCTGGTCGGTAAAATTCAAGCCAGTAAACCCCCTTATTATCAAAAAAATATTGCCAAGTATTGCCAAGAGGGGCCTAAAGCTTATGGAAAAACCACCCCCTTTGATGTAATTGTAAAATAAATAATCAAGACAGTTTTATTAGTCAAATATTGTAACTAAAAATTTATACTAAACAAAAATAAATCTTTAGCAATCCCTCCTAACATTTAATCATCAATCAAAAGCACCTCCTAAGAGGTGCTTTTTAAAATTTAAAATTTTTCGGCAGTGAATGGGCGATAAAAGATGAATTTAATAATTAAAATAATGGCTTGGCAGTCATTTGACGAGGAGCTTTTAAGTTCATCATTTTTAAAATAGTTGGGGCAATATTGGCTAGGCCGCCCGAATTTATTTTTTTAACTTTTGCTGAAATTAATAAACAAGGCACCGGATTAAGCGAGTGAGCGGTATTGGGGCTGCCATCAGAATTGACGGCTGATTCAGCATTGCCGTGATCAGCGGTAATTAAAACTTGATAATTATTTTTTAAGGCGGCCGCTACCACTTCTCCCAAGCAAGTATCCACGGTTTCAATCGCTTTAACGATGGCTGGAAAAACACCAGTATGTCCAACCATGTCACCATTAGCAAAATTAATACAAATAAAGTTATAGACTTGTTTATTGATAGCTCTGACAGCTGCTTGACTAACCTTAGAAGCGCTCATTTCCGGTTGAAGATCATAAGTGGTAACTTTTGGCGAAGGAATTAACTGACGATCTTCTTTGGGAAATAACTTTTCTTGTCCCCCGGAAAAGAAAAAGGTGACATGAGCATATTTTTCTGTTTCTGCTAATCGGAGTTGGGATAATTTATTTTTAGCAACAACTTCTCCAACCGTATCTTTAATATTATCTTTATTAAAAATTACTTTGACGCCCCTAAAATTATCGTATTTAGTCAGAGTATAATAGTGGAGAAATAATTTTTTCATTGCTAATTTAGGAAAATTTTTCTGAGTTAAGGCCGTGGTCAATTGGCGCAATCTTTCGGTACGAAAATTAAAACAAATTACTACATCACCAGTTTTAATGGTGGTAAGCGGTCGCCCTAAATCATCAGCTTTAATTAAAGGTTTAATAAATTCATCGGTTATTCCTTGCTGATATGATTGTTTGATAGCGGTCTTAAAACTACTAACCGCCTGACCTTGGCCTTTAACTAATAAATCATAAGCTTGTTTAATTCTCTCCCAGCGCTGATCACGGTCCATGGCATAATAGCGACCAATCACGCTAGCAATTTGACCAGTTGATTTTTTTAAATGCTTTTCTAGATTAAGAATAAATTTCTGCCCGCTTCTGGGATCAGTATCGCGCCCGTCAGTAATCGCATGAATAAAGACCCTTTTTAAACCATGACGAGCAGCCAAGTCACACATCTTATAAAGATGTTTATCATTTGAGTGAACACCAGCATCTGATACTAAGCCAATAAAATGAAGCGAGCGCTGACTTTTTTTTGCCTGATTAATTGCTTCTAATAAAACCTGATTAGTAAGTAAAGAATTATCCTGGCAGGCTTTATTGATTTTTACTAAATCCTGATCAATCACCCGACCAGCTCCTAAAATTAAATGGCCGACTTCCGAGTTTCCCATAATACCGGCAGGCAAACCAACTGCGGGACCACTAGCTTTTAATTGAGCAAATGGATAATTAGCTTTCAAAAAATCAAAGTTAGGGGTTTTGGCGGCAACAATCGCATTACGCGGTTGTTTTTTCCCCACCCCCCAACCATCTAAAATTATCAAAATTGCTTTTTCTGGATTCATATAAAGAAATAAAAAGGTTTTTATCTTTTTATTATATCATAAATAAAAAAATAGAGAGACGGGCTTAAGGCGGGCAACTGCTTATTGAGGAAAATATAATAATATTAAACAAAAAATCAAAAAAAATTAAATTTTTAGATTGACTATAAAAATCTAAGTTGGTAGTATAATTAGTATAAAACTTAATTATATAGAAACGGATAATAGAAGAAAATTAAATAAGTGGGTAATCGATTTTTTAATGTTGGGGATAAAATTTATTATTTTTTTGAAAAACATTTTAAGTCGATTGATTATTTTTATAGTCAGGCTCCTGAGCCTGCTTTTTAAGTTTTTGTTTTATCAAGTACTTCTAAAAATTTATTATTGGCTATTTCGCTTAAAGCGCTACGAAATTAAAGAAAAAGGCACCAGCAATGTCTTAAAACAAAAAGCGATTCATATTTTAGCGGTTTTTTTAGTAATTACTGTTTCTATTTTTAGTATTACCACTAAAAGTCAAGCAGAAGTTGATTCGGAGAAAATTAAAAAAAGCATCATGGCCAAAGCTGTCAGCTCGGAATTTAATCAACTTGATACTGAAGAATTAATTGAAGAAACTGCTGAGCAAAGTAATTATCAAGAAAGCCAAGTTGTTAAATATTTACCAATCACTGACTTAAGCATTCCTTTAAACCGCTTAAATGATGAGGTTGAAGAAATAACTCAACCAAAAATTAATAATAATTTAGCCGTTATCAATCCACAAAGAATTTCCTTGACCGATAATAGCCAATCTGATAATTTATTTACTGAGAGAACGGAAATTATTGAATATGAAGTTCAAAGTGGTGATACGGTCAGCGCAATCGCTCAACGTTTTCAGTTAAATGTAAATACAATTTTATGGGCAAATAATCTCAGCGCTTTTAGTTTAATTAAACCAGGTAATAAATTAATTATTTTGCCAACCAATGGAGTTTTACATAATGTTAAAAGCGGCGAGACAATCAGTCGCTTAGCCCAAACCTATGATGTTGCCGAAGATCAAATTATTGAATATAATAATTTAGAAGGAACAACTTTAACAATTAGCCAACGATTAATTATTCCTGGTGGCCGACGAATCATCCCGGCGCCAGTCCGAGTAGCTACTCCCGCCCCTGCCTACACTTCCCCCAACTCAGCTTCTAGTTTAGTGGCCCCCAAAGAAGCCAGCGCCAGCAACAAAATGGTTTGGCCGACAGAAGGCTTTCGAATCACTCAATACTTTTCTTGGAGGCATACTGGTTTAGATATTGGCAATAAAACGGGGACACCAATTTATGCAGCTGAGGCTGGCACGATTGAACTAGCTGGTTGGAGTAATGGCTATGGTAATAATATAATTATCAATCATGGTGGCGGCAAAAAAACTCGTTATGCTCATATGTCAGAAATGTTTGTTAAAGTAGGCCAAGAGGTGTCTGACGGAGAACATATCGCCGCGATGGGATCAACTGGTTGGTCAACCGGCCCTCATTTACATTTTGAAGTAATTATTAATGGAGCTAAACAAAACCCTTTAAATTATATTAGATAATTTATAAAAATATGAGAATTGTAGTTGGTTTATTAATCATGGCAGCCGGGGCTCTAATTATTATCAAAACTGAATGGTTTTTAAGAAATTTTGGTCGCATTGAATGGTTTGAAAATAATTTTGGGAGTGACGGCGGTACACGTTTAGGTTATAAATTAATTGGCTTTATTATTATTTTTATTGGCATTTTGTTTTTATCAGGTAACGCTGAAAATTTTTTCCTTTGGATGCTTAGTCCCTTAATTAACGCGGGTGCCCCAAGTACTAATTAAAAAATTAAACCGGGCCTTTAGCTCAGCTGGCTAGAGCACCTGCTTTGCAAGCAGGGGGTCAAGGGT
>CAYOTM010000015.1:0-19977 GCA_964406935.1 uncultured Gammaproteobacteria bacterium | reverse complement strand
AGAAGATAAAAATATTAAAAATAAATATAAAGTATAATTTATAGCGATTGTTCGCTCAGAATTTTATGACTAAAAAAAATCTATTATTAATCGGCATCGGTTGCTCACTCGTTTTATTGAGTGCCTGCACTAAGCCTGATGCCACGGAGAATTCTGTTCAGAATTCTTTAGTTAACTTTGATGTTCCTATGACCACTGATAACCAAGCAGATCTTAATAATGAAGCGGTTGATCTTCCTTTAGATCAACAACTAAACTTAAATGATTTTCAGGCCGCTCCTACCCCAGCTGATTATCAAAAACCAGCTCCCAGCAATCTAGTTGAAGAAGACCAGCCAGTTCGGACAATTAACTCTCCCGCTGATTGGGAAGATTTATATAAAGCTGGTTATAATCAGGCGATTATTAAAACTAATTTTGGTGATATTACCGTTGAACTTTTTGGCGACAAATCACCCAATACAGTTAATAATTTTTTAAATTTAGCGACTACCAACTTTTATAATGATATTAAATTTCATCGAGTAATGAAAGGTTTCATGGTTCAAGTCGGTGATCCAATTACTAAAACTACTAATATCACTCTTTATGGCACTGGTGGGCCTGATTATCGCTTTGCCGATGAAATTAATGATATCCTTTTAGTTAAAGGCTCTTTAGCAATGGCTAATGCCGGTCCTGATACCAATGGCTCACAATTTTTTATTGTTACCGCTGAAGATACTCCCTGGCTAGATGGAAAGCACACTAATTTTGGTAAAGTGATTGCTGGCATGGAAGTGGTTGAGAGGATTGAAAATGCTCGAGTCAATGCTAATAACTTACCTTTAAGTGATATTATTATTGAAAGTGTTGAGATTCTAAAAAAATAATTATTTTTAAATTTTTTCTGTAAAATAAGGGGATTTTATGCCCCTTATTTTTTTATTTTAGATTTGCCTTTTTTTCAAATTAGGTTATAATATAGGAGTTTTAAAATAATTTTTATTTATGAATATATATTTAGATAATGCGGCCACCACTCAGCTGGATCCGCGAGTGTTTAAGGTAATGTTGCCTTACTTACAGAAAAATTATACAAATGCTTCGTCTATTCATTTTCCGGGGCAAAAAAATAATTTAGCCTTAGAGCAAGCGCGAGCAGCGGTAGCCAAAAACCTAGGAACCACTCCTGAGCGGTTAATTTTTACTAGTGGTGCCAGTGAAGCTAATAATTTTATTTTACGAGGGGTAATGGCGGCTAATCAAGAAAAAGGTCGTCACTTAATTGTTTCGGCCATCGAACACCCTAGCGTTTATCAGACGGCTAAAGATTTAGCCTTAGATGGTTACCAGGTAGATTTTTTACCAGTTGATCATCAGGGGATTGTTGATTTAGAAATTTTAAAAAAATTATTACGGCCAGATACGGTTTTAGTGTCAGTGATGGCGGTTAATAATGAAATTGGCACCCGACAACCACTGGAAAAAATTGCTCAGCTAGTGAGGGCTAATCAATCTTATTTTCATAGTGATTTAGTTCAAGCCGTTGTTTATGATAATTTGAAAATTGATAAATTAGGCTTAGACTTTGCTAGTTTATCTGCTCACAAGTTTAATGGGCCAACTGGCGTTGGGTTAGCGGTGATTAATCCTCAGGTGAAAATTAAGGCTTTAATTACTGGTGGCGAGCAAGAAAATGGTTGGCGGGCAGGAACCTATAATTTAGCGGCTATTATCGGGCTAGCTAAGGCCTTAGATATTGTTATTAGTGAACGTCAAGAACGAGTAGCTTATGTTAAGGATTTGCGTGATTATTTCTGGCAAAAAATTAAAAATGAAATTACTGATGTTAGTCTTAATGGTTGTAAGCGGCGACGGACTCCGAATAATTTAAATGTTTTATTTAAGCGAGTTGAAGGGGAAGCGGTTTTAATTGATCTTTCCACCAAGGGTATTCAGGTATCTACTGGCTCTGCTTGTAGCGCTCATAATTTAAAAAGTTCTTATGTTCTTCATGCCCTGGGCTTACGAGATGAAGACTTAAATAGCAATATTCGGTTTTCTTTAAGTGTTAAAAATACTAAAAAGGAGATCGATTATGTCGTTAAATCTTTAAAAATAGTAGTTAGTCGCTTACGCGAACTAACTCCGATTAAATAACTTAATTATTAATAAATATATATATGGCCTTAAATTATACTAAAAAAACCCTAAATCACTTCTTAAAACCAAAAAATATTGGTGAGCTTAAACAAGCTGACGCTCGAGCGGAAATTGGCAATATGGTTTGCGGTGATCAGTTAAATTTTTCGATGAAAGTTAGTCAGGGAAGAATTAAAGATATTAAATTTTTATCTTTTGGTTGTGCCTCTAATATTGCGACGGCTTCAATCATGACAGAAAAGGTTAAGGGCCTTACTTTAGCTCAAGCTAAAAAATTTAATTGGCAAAAAATTGTTAAAGATTTGGGGGGCTTACCGCAACAAAAAGTTCACTGTTCTTTAATGGCTGTTCAAGGACTTCAGGCCCTAATTGCTAATTATGAGCAAAATCAAATTAGTCAGCCGCCACTAAAGGCCAAAAAAATTAAAAAAGCAACTAAACAATCGAATAAGCGACCGACCAAAAAAATTAAAAAATAACTTAACTTTATAACTTAACTTTTTAGATAACAAAAACCCCCAGAGACTGGGGGTTTTTTATCGAATTTGATTTACTTTAGAACTTTTTTTCTAAAGGTCTAGCTTCATTAACAATGATTCTTCGACCATCTAATTCTTGACCATTCCACTTTTCAATAGCTGCTTGAGCTTCTTCTTCAGTTGACATTTCAACGAAGCCGAAACCTTTTGAGCGTTGAGTAGCGCGGTCCATGATTACGGTGGCAGATTCTACTTGACCAACTTGAGAAAAAGCTTCAGTTAAGCTTTTGTCATTTGTTGCCCAAGCGAGACCACCGACGAATAATTTTTTCATGCTGTTTTTTTCCTCTTATTTAAAAAGAGATCACAAAATTTATTTTTAAAAAGTAAGACGACCTTTTTATTAAATAAGCGACTAATTAGACACGTTTCCTATTTAGGAAGCGAAGCTAATTAGCCGCTTACATCACAGAAACTTACTTACTAATTATACATTTTTTTTCAGGAAAGTCAAGGGCTAATTTATTTAGTTAATAATTACCTTAACAGCTGGGCTCATTGAAGCGCAAACACTGACATTTCTGAGGAAAGTTCCCTTAGCGGAGGCTGGTTTTGATTTTTTAATTATTTCTAAAACTGCTTGATAATTAGCTAATAATTTGGCATCTTCAAAACTAATTTTGCCGATTACTAAGTGTAAATTAGCAGTGTCATCATTTTTAAAGCTGATTTTCCCCTTCTTAAGTTCACTAACAGTTTTAGCGGGGTCAGCGCTTACTGTTTCATTTTTAGGGGAGGGCATTAAACCTCTAGTGCCTAAGATTTTAGCAATTACTGCTAAATTTTTCATCATCGCTGGTTCAGCTACAGCTACTTCAAAATCAGTTTTTTCTTTATTTTTAATTTCAGCGATTAAATCTTCGCCACCAACTAAATCTGCGCCCGCCGCTTTTACCTCTTTTTCTTTTTCTGGAGAAACAAAGGCAGCTACTCTAATAGTTTTTCCGCTACCATGAGGGAGGCTGACCGCTCCTCTGATTTGTTGATCGCCCTTTTTAGGATTAATTCCTAAACGAAAATGGACTTCAATTGAAGCGTCAAATTTACTAGTATTAATTTTTTTAAGAATTTTAATCGCTTCTTCAATGTTATAGGATTGCTGTTTGTCGTAAATTTCTGCCGGATTAGTCTTTGTTTTTACCGATTTTTTAGAATCATTTTTTTTAGTCATATTTTTTCGTGGTGTTAACGCTTAATTTTAAGCTCCCACAATAATTAATTTTTAATTTCCACGCCCATTTGTCGAGCGGTGCCGGCAATAATTTTTTTAGCCGCTTCAATGTCATTAGCATTTAAGTCAACTAGTTTAATTTTAGCAATTTCTTCCACTTGAGCATCTGTCAAACTACCTACCTTATCAGTTAAAGGCTTGCCGGAACCCTTTTTGATTTTAGCTAGTTTTTTAATTAGTTCAGCCGCTGGCGGAGTTTTTAAGATGAAGTCATAGCTGCGATCTTCATAAACACTGATTTCTACTGGAATAATATCTCCCATTTTATCACGAGTCATTTCATTAAATTTTTGACAAAATTCAGAAATATTTAAGCCATGTTGACCTAGGGCTGGTCCCACTGGTGGCGCCGGATTAGCTTGACCGCCGGGAATTTGTAGTTTTATTTTTGTTTTTAATTTTTTTGCCATATAAAATTAGCTACCGGTAGAAGCACCCGGTCAGCTTTAATTAGTTTTTTTTATTTGTAAAAAGTCTAGTTCCACTGGTGTTTCTCGGCCAAACATGGAAACTGAAACCTTGACTTTGCCTTTAGCCTCGTCAATACTAGTGACTTTTCCTTCCATGTTTTTAAATGGTCCCTCATTAATTTTTACCGGTGAACCAACAATGACATCAATTGTAAATTTAGGGTCTTCAACTCCCATTCTTTTTTGTAAGGATTTTACCTCTTCTTCGCTAATTGGAGTAGGAATGGTGCCAGCGCCAATAAAACCAGTGACGTTCGGAGTATTTCTAACAACATACCAAGATTCATCAGTGACCTCCATTTCCACTAAAATATAGCCCGGAAAGATCTTTTCTTCAGTAACGCGTCGTTTTCCATTTTTGATTTTAATTTTTTTCTCGGTTGGAATTAAAATATTAAAAATTTTATTTTCCATGTCCAAGGACTCAACTCTTTGTTTTAAGTTTTGAGCCACATTTTCCTCATAACCGGAATAAGTATGGAGAACATACCAGCGTCTCCCTTGATTTAAAAGTTGTTTAGCCATAAAATAAATCGTTAGGCTGTTGTTTTAAGGTTTAGTTAACTCTTAAAAACATCCAGCCGACTAAAAGAACTAGTTGATAATAAAATTTCTTAAACCAAAGTCAAAGATTTGATCTAAAATCCATAAAAACATCGCTACTGATAAACTAATTCCAATAACCAATAAGGTATAGCGATAAGTTTCTTTTTTGGTAGGCCAAGTGACTTTTTTCATTTCTTCCCAAGATTCTTTGATATAGGTTGAAAGTTTGTTCATAAATATAAATCAATAAATAATTAAAAATAGCCGCCAGCGGCCACTTTTTTCTTCTCTTTTAATATTACTCAATTGTGATAGCGATGTCAAGACCTAATTAGCCCTAATCTTGGCGCTAATTTATTAGAATTTTTTTAGCTTATTTGACTTGCTATTTATTAGCTAACCAGTTAAAATATAAGCGAAAAATATAAAATTATGGTAAGCCCTAATTTGTTAGTCAAAAAATTAGCCACTGATCAAGTTGAGGTTAGTGATAACGTTAAGCGTGTTTTTCAAGCGGTTTATAATGAAGTAAATAAACCAGTTGATAAACAGGAAGACGAAAGTGTTATTCGTGTTTCAGATTTAATTTCGAAGATGGCTTTTTTTTATGAAAAATTGCGGAATGCGGTTGATTATGAAGAAGAGCATTTATTACGAAAAAATGCGATTGTTCGTATTTTAAAGCGTCAAGTAATTATTGAAGGAGTTATTCGTAATCCGGATACCGAAGAGCTAGCCTTTCACTTGCTTACTGAATTAATTCGAGCTAGCTACTTACCTAATGGTCAAATTCCCGAAAAAAGAATCACGGAAGTAGCGGCGATTTTACAAAAATATTTAACGGTTAAAAATTTAAGTTTATCTAAATTAAACCCGGTTTTGGTTAATCAAAATACTGAAAATAAAGAGTTAATTAAAAAAAGAACCAGCTCTATTTCCTGGTTACTTACTTTGGCCGCCTGTGAAATTGAAGATTTATTGGTGGTTAATAAAATAAAACAAGCAACGGTTAATAGTTTGTTTAATATTTTAAGTAAGCAAATTAAATTACCCCCTAATCATAAAAATAGTGAAGATTTGTTATTGCAAATTTATTTAAGTATTGGTCGGAATTTCTTAAAACTTGATAATGACATGCTCTCCTTAATAGTTTTCAAATATTATAATGAAGGCTGGAGCGAAGAGGGGCAAATAAGTCCTAGTGAACAAACAATTAAAAAAATTGTTGCTAATTTATCTAAATTACCTGACTTAATTTATCATCAAGTTAACCATCCTCTAGCGCGCCAACTTGATTTAATTACGCGTCGTTACGCTCTTTATTTTTCGGTTTTAAACGAAGCAATTGACGGTGAACCAGTCAATCAATATAATTTATTAAAAAATAATTCGAAGTCTTTTTTTGCTTCAATCGCTAAGGTTTGTCAAAAAAGATATAAGCAAGTAAAATCGCGTTTATGGCGAGCAGCCATTCGAAGTATTATTTATATTTTTCTTACTAAATCAATCTTTGTTGTTTTAATTGAAGTGCCAGCCATTAAATGGTTTGGTGAGGAATTAAATTTATTTACCCTAGGAATCAACATTGCTTTTCCAGCTGCCTTACTTTTTTTAATTGTTTTATTAACCAGAACTCCTAGCCAAGAAAATACTAATAAAATAATTGAAGGCATTCAGGAAATCGCTGTGGTTGGCCAGGAGCGCCAACAAAATATAATTTTGCGTCCTCCCACCAAACGAGGAGTATTGACTAGTGTAATTTTTAATTTTTTATATGGCGTTAGCTTCCTAGCTTCTCTTTACTTTATTTATCGGGTGCTTACCTTACTTAACTTTAATTGGGTTAGCATTATTATTTTCCTGTTTTTCTTAGCTTTTGTTAGTTTCTTTAGCGTACGAGTAACCAAGGGAGTAAAGGAATTATTAGTGGTTGAAAGAAAAGAGAGCCTTATCGCTTTTTTGGTTGATTTATTTTATATGCCAATTATTTTGGCTGGTAAATGGTTATCCAAAAATGCTTCTCGCGTTAATGTTTTTATTTTCATTTTTGATTTTATTATCGAGGCCCCTTTTAAAGTTTTAGTTAATGTCGCTGAAGAATGGACCCGTTATGTTCGAGAAAGACGGGATAATATTACTTAAATATGCTTGGCACTTTATACGTGGTAGCTACCCCAATTGGTAATTTAGCCGATATTAGTCAACGCGCCCTGGATGTTTTATCTTCAGTTGATTTAGTTTTAACTGAAGACACGCGAGTCAGCAGTAAATTGTTAAATCATTATCAAATTAAAACTCCCCTACAATCTTTCCATCAACATTCAGGAGAAATTAAAATCAATAATTTAATTGATTTTATTAAAAATGGTAAAAATTTAGCCCTAATTAGTGATGCTGGTACTCCGGGAATTTCTGATCCTGGTGGTAAATTAATTGCCGCTTTACGGAAAAATTTATCACTAGAAGTTAATATTATTCCGATTCCTGGAGCTTGTGCGGCGATTAGCGCCTTATCTGTTTCTGGTTGGCCAACTGATAAATTTATTTTTTTTGGTTTTTTACCTCACAAAAAAGGACGTCAAAGTCAATTAAAATTTCTATTAGATCAGGACTACCCAGTAGTAATTTATGAATCAAAACATCGCTTAGCCAAGTTATTAGAAGAATTAATTAAATTATCAGCTGATAAAAATTTATCATTGGAATTAATTATTGGTCGTGAGATTACTAAAAAATTTGAAAAATTTTATTTTGGTAGCCCAGCTGAACTTCTTGCTCTATTAAAAACTGACAATAATATGGCTAAAGGAGAGTTTGTGGTTCTTTGGCGCCAAAAACCTATTTCTAAAAATGATTAATAATTTATGAGCACTAAAAATTTTTATATCACCACTACCTTGCCTTATACCAATTCTGATCCCCATATTGGTTTTGCTAAAGAGATTATTAAGGCGGATGTGATTGCCCGTTGGCAAAGATTATTGGGCAGGGAAGTCTTTTTTAATACTGGAACCGACGAACATGGTTTAAAGATTTTTAAGCAAGCCCAGGCGGCCGGTCTAGAGCCTCGTCAGTTTTGTGATCATTATGCTGGTCGTTTCTTAAAACTAAAAGAAGCTTTAAATTTAAGTTTTACTAATTTTATCCGAACTTCTGATGAATCGCATATTTTAGCGGTTCAAGAATTTTGGCGACGCTGTCAAGCTCAGGGAGATATTTATAAAAAAACTTATCAAGTCAAATATTGCGTTGGTTGTGAATTGGAAAAAACTGATTCTGATTTAGAAAACGGTCGCTGTCCTTTTCACCCCAATCAAGACTTGGAGTTAATTTCTGAAGAAAATTATTTTTTCCGTTTTTCTAAATATCAAGAACCGTTGTTAAAATTTTATCGCGAGCATCCAGAATTTGTAATCCCTCAACATCGCTTTAAAGAAATTTATAATTTTGTGGCTGCTGGTTTGCAAGATTTTAGTATTTCTCGTTTGAAAAGTAAATTAAAAAATGGAGTTCCAGTGCCGGATGACGATGAACAGGTAATTTACGTCTGGTTTGATGCCTTGGTAAATTATATTTCTACTTTAGGCTGGCCCAATGACGAAGCAAAATTAGGACAATATTGGCCAGGGGTGCAGGTTTGTGGAAAAGATAATTTACGCCAACAAGCAGCTATGTGGCCGGCAATGTTAATGTCAGCTGGTTTGCCTCTAAGTAAGCAAGTTTTAATTTTTGGATTCCTAACCGCTAATGGTCAAAAAATTAGTAAGAGTTTAGGCAATTCGATTGACCCCTTTTTGCTGGTGGAAAAATATGGAGCTGACGCTCTGCGTTATTATTTATTAAGTGACATTCCCACTTTTGAAGATGGTGATTTTTCTGAAGATAGATTAGCCACTAAATATCAAGCTGATTTAGCTAATGTTTTAGGTAATTTTGCTTCTCGGTTGTCAACTTTATTAGCGAAACAGCAATTGAATGTAAAATTTACCCCTCAAACTGAGCAACCTGATGCAGAATTTTTTCAACAATTTTCCGATTTAATGTCTGCCCATCGGTTAAATGATAGCTTACAATTAATTTGGAAAAAACTTCGTCAAGGAGACGAAAAATTAACTAAGGCTGCCCCTTGGAAATTAACTGATCAAGACCAGATTAATCTTATCTTAAAAGACTTAACGGCTGAATTTTTGCAAACTGTTTATTTGTCATCACCTTTTTTACCAGATGCTTCAGCTAAGATTTTAGCCGCTTTTAGCGGATCACCAATTAATAAAATAAACCCCTTATTTCCTCGTTTAACTTAATTTTATCATATGTCTTGGCTAGATATTAGTTTATTTATCATTTGGGCCGGTTTCACTTTTCATGGCTTTTCTAAAGGTTTAATTCGCTTACTTGGCCGTCTTTTAGGTTTAATTATCGGAGCAATTATTGCTAGTCATTTTTATGTAGAGTTATACAATTGGAGTCAAAACTTCTTTACTTGGCGAGAATCAGTTGGTCAAATCTTATCTTTCATTATTTTATTTGTTATTTGCGTTACTCTAGTTGACTGGTTATTTGTTTGGTTAGAAAAATTGTTTAAATTAATTTCAATTATCCCATTTACTAAATTAATTAATCGTATTTTAGGAGCCTTTCTCGGGTTTTTAGAAGGGGCACTATTTTTAGGTTTAATAGTTTATATGGTTAGTCGTTATGATTGGATTGATAGTTTACTGGGCAATCAATTAGCTGATTCTGGTTTAGTGCCATTTTTATTATGGTTTGTGCAATTAATGCTCCCAATTTTACCAAAAGCGATTCAGACCGCTCAAGCAGTGATTAATCCCATCACTAACTAATTGATTATGGAGATTCTTGATTTACCAGCTGGTCAGTTTAATAAAACCGCCCTTGATTTGGCGGTTAAAATTTTAAAAAATGGTGGGGTGATAGTTAGTCCGACAGATACGGTTTATGGTTTTGCGGCTCGGGCGGACTGTTCAGCGGCGATTAATAAAATTAGAAGAATAAAAAAACGAAGTTCTCAAAAACCTCTGATTATTTTAGTATCGAGTTTAAAAATGGCCCAGTTTTATTGTCGGATTCCTGCTTCCAGAGCTAAACAATTAAGTCAGGTGTGGCGAGGTAAGCGGCCAACTTCCGTAATTTTTAATAGTCGTGGTCGCCTGGCTAATAATTTAGAAATAACTGACTCGCTAGCTCTTCGTTTGCCTCAAAATGATTTTTTGCGTACAATAATAAGGAGATTAAAAATTCCCCTGGCTTCAACTAGTTTTAATTTTAGCGGCCAAGCCTTAATTGATCCCTTGACCGTGGAAACGGTTTTTAAAAAAACTAATTGGCGGCCTGATTTAGTAATTAGGAGTAATCAAAAAACAAATCATCCCCCTTCAAAATTACTTGATTGGCGTTTCGCCGAAATTAAAGTTTTAAGACAATAAATTTATGGCTTGTTTCAATAATAAAAATAATAATTCCAGCTGTCCCTTGTCTAAGGGTTTTTGGAAGACTTTGTTAATTATTTTAGTATCTTTTTCTGTTGGCTATCTTTATTCTTCTTATCACTGGGAAAATAGCCCCCAGAAATCTTTTTCTCCTAATAATGTTAATGGCTCAACGATTTCTTCAGAGGTTGATTTTAATTTATATTGGGAAGTTTGGCATAAACTTAAAGAAGAATATGTCGATCGTAATCAAATAAGCGAACAAGAGATGTTTTATGGCTCTTTGCGCGGCTTAACAGCTTCCCTAAAAGATCCTTATACTGTTTTTTTAGATCCAATAGAAGTAGCTGAATTTAAGGAGGATTTATCTGGTACTTTTGAGGGAATTGGGGCGGAAGTTGGTATTCGCGATGATTTAGTAACGGTGATTGCCCCCCTTGAAGGGATGCCTGCCCAACAAGCAGGCGTCAGAGCGGGTGATAAAATATATGCTATTAATGGTGAGTCGACGATTGGCTTAACAATTAATGAGGCTGTTCGTAAAATTAGAGGGCCTAAAGATACGGAAGTAACTTTAACTTTATTACGCGAAGATGAAGATCAACCTTTAGAAATTACCATTACTCGAGGCATTATTGTTGTTAAAAGTGTTTCTTGGGAAAAACGAGATGATGATTTATTTGTGATTAGAATTTCTAATTTTCATGACGACACTCTTTATTTATTTAATCAAGCAATCATGGAAGTACTAGCCAATAATCCTCGAGGTATTATCTTGGATTTAAGAAATAATCCTGGTGGCTATTTAGATACAGCCGTTGAGGTTGCTAGTGAATGGGTAAAAGAAGGTCCAGTGGTTGCTGAACAAATGAGCGCTGGTCGTCGTAATGAATATTTTGCTAGTGGTCAGGCCCGTTTACATAATATCCCTACGGTTGTTTTGGTAAATCAAGGGTCAGCCTCTGCTTCTGAAATTGTCGCTGGCGCCTTACGTGATTATAAACAGGGAGTTATTATTGGCGAACAAACATTTGGTAAGGGTTCAGTGCAAACTTTGAGTGACCTGAGTGATGGCTCGTCTTTAAAAATTACGGTTGGTAAATGGTTAACGCCGGCTGGTGATTTTATTAATGAAAAAGGAATTGAACCGGATATAATTATTGAATTAACTCGGGAAGATTTTTTAAATGATCTGGATCCTCAGTTTGAAAAAGCGGTTGATACTCTGTTAAATTGGTAATAAAAAAAGGTGACTAATTTAAATAGTCACCCCCAATTTTAGCCTTTACCTTGTTTCTTGGTATTTTAAAAATCGATACCTTTCTAAAGGAGTTAGTTCCTGTAATTTACCATTGTAGTCGGCGACTTTTTTGATTTTTTCGGCTTCAATTAAAACCGGTGGATTGTCTAAAATTTTTAATTGCTCGACAATTGCTGGTAAATTACTCTCCGCCACTAAATAGTGAAGGGCACGATCTTTAATTTCAAATAAACGGAATTTAACACAAGGTTTCTTTCCTTCTTTTACCGGACAAATGGTTTTTAAGAGAACAGTCTTCATTTTTTTGGTTTTTGTTTAAAGAACAATTTATTTTAATAAGTTAACATAATTTTGATTTTATGTCAATAAAAACAAACTCCTCTGAAAAAAATAAGAAAAAGCTTAATCCTAAATATATTTTTGTAGTTGGCGGGGTGATGTCTGGGGTTGGCAAGGGGGTAACTGCCTCTTCAATTGCTCAAATTCTACAATCTTATAATTATCAAGTTAGTGCGATTAAAATGGATCCTTACATTAATGTTGATGCGGGGACGATGAATCCAATTGAGCATGGTGAGGTTTTTGTAACAGAAGATGGTGATGAAACCGATCAAGATATTGGTAATTATGAAAGATTTCTAAATACCAATATTTATCGGGAAAACTACATGACAACTGGTCGGATTTATCAAACCGTTATTGATCGTGAGCGCCGCTTAGCTTATAAAGGAAAGTGTGTACAAGTCGTCCCTCATATTCCTATGGAAATTAGAGACCGGATTACTAAAGCCGTAGAAAAAACTCAGGCCGAAGTTATGATTATTGAGGTCGGCGGGACAGTTGGTGAGTATGAAAATTTGATTTTTTTAGAAGCCGCTCGTGTCTTAAAACTATATAATCCTAAAGATGTTTTATTTGTGATGGTCTCTTATTTGCCAGTGCCTAATAAAATTGGTGAAATGAAAACTAAGCCGACCCAACATGCTGTGCGGAGTTTAAATACGGCCGGTATTCAACCAGACTTTATTATTGCTCGAAGCGATCGGCCAATTGATGCTGCTCGGAAGGAAAAAATTTCTTTGCATTGTAATATTCCTTTAGAAAATGTTATTGCTGCTCCTGATGTGGATTCCATTTATGACATCCCCCTTAATTTTGAAAAAGAAAAATTAGGGCTCCATTTACTTAAAGCTCTGAGTCTACCTCAACGCGTTAAAGAGCCAAAGAATCAGGCCTGGAAAAAGATGACCATCGCGATGCGTCAACCAGAATCAACTATTAATTTAGGGATTGTTGGTAAATATTTTAAAACTGGTGATTTTTCTTTATCTGATTCTTATATTTCAGTGATTGAAGCTTTACGGCATGCGGCGTCAGTTAATCGTTGCCAAGTAAAATTACATTGGATTAATGCTGAAGAAATTGAAGAACAGGGAACTGCTAGTTTAAATAAATTGGCTGGCATTGTGGTTCCTCAGGGCTGGGGTAAACGAGGAGCTGAGGGGAAAATTAAAACAATTAAATATTGTCGTGAAAAAAAAGTGCCTTACTTTGGTTTATGTTATGGTATGCAAATGGCGGTTATTGAATTTGCTCGCCATCAAGCAGGTTTAACAGGGGCTAATTCCGAGGAAATTGATAGCAAAACTCCTCATCCAGTTATTCATATTATGCCTGAGCAGGCTGAATTGATTGCCGCTAAGGGCTATGGGGGAACAATTAGATTAGGAGCTTGGCCTTGTAAGTTAGTGCCTAATACAAAATTAACTCAAATTTATCAACGTTTTAAAAAAGGTGAAGTGATTCAAGAACGCCATCGTCACCGCTATGAATTTAATAATAAGTATCGTGAAATTTTAGAAAAAGCCGGTTTAATTATTGCGGGCACCTCACCGGATAATAAAATTGTTGAAGCGATTGAATTAGCTGACCACCCATTCTTTATCGGCGTGCAGTTTCATCCTGAATATATTTCTCGACCGCTTGATCCTCATCCCTTGTTTGTAGAATTTGTAAAAACTTGTTTACAGAATAAAACTGCTAAATAATAAAATAAATAATAATCTTTTTTTCTTCCCTAAAAGGCTATCTCGAGGATAGCCTTTTTCTAATAATTTTCTTTAATTATTTAAAAAAGACTCGAAATATTTCGAGTCTTTTTTGTTTTTAGAGTTTACTTACTCATGACGCTGACAATTTTAGCTGATTTTAAGTTGCCGTCAAATTTCTTTAATTTTTTACTACTAAATTTAACTTGACCAGCACTGATAGCAAAGAGAGTATCATCTTTTCCTTGTTTGACATTTATACCGGGATGATATTTGTTGCCTCGTTGTCTGACTAAAATATTGCCTGCTTTTACTTCTTGGCCGTCTGATTTCTTAACGCCTAAGCGTTTACTTTGGGAATCGCGACCGAGGGAGGTGGAACCGCCCGCCTTCTTGTGTGCCATAAAATATAATTACCACTAAATTCATTGTTTTTAAGCTAAAAACAATGATCGGTAAGTAACTTAATTTGATTATTATAAGCTAATATAACAAAATTTTTTCCAGCTGTCAATTATCTTTTTATTCTAATTAATTACTTAGTTATTTTTTGAGAAATATGTTATAATAAAAAAGTAAATTAATAAATATATTGGTTTAGCGCCAAAGCGAAAATGAGCCTTGGTGGTTTTCCATTATAAATAAAAATATGATTAAAGTCGATAAAAATAAATGTATTGGTTGCGGTTTATGCGCTAATTTATGCCCTGATGTTTTTGCTATGGATAGCGATGGTAAATCCAAGGTGATCGCTCAAAAAAATTTAGATTGTGCTCGTCAAGCAGCTGCTAGTTGCCCGGTGATGGCAATTACGGTTGAATAATTTTTATGTCGCTAATTAATTTCTCTTTAAGTTCTAAATTAGAAAAACCAAAGTTACCGAGTCCAGAATTAAGTCCGAGCCCAGAATCAACAGCTGAGCAGGTTGAAACTATTAAAAAACCGGAAGCGGCCTCCCAGGAAAAACCCGTTTCTAGCCCCCTGGCAGTGTCAACGTCTTCCAGTAATGATAGTTTAGAATCGACTAATGATTGGCGAGCTGACAGGGCCCGTCAAATTGATGATATTTTAGCGGCTGACTTGGGGGATATTTTTTTATCGCTCACTCCTGATAAGCAACAAGAATTTAAAAAAACGGGCGAAGAAACCGTTAGAGAAATTAATAACTTATTAGATAAGGCGAGAGTTAATTTAGGGAGAATTATTACTTTAATCAGAAAGTGGCTATCAATTATCCCCAGTATTAATCGTTTTTTTCTAGAGCAAGAAGCAAAAATCAAGGCTGATCGCATTATTAAATTAAAAAAATATTAATTTATGACCGATGATTTTATAAACAATCCTGAATCAGTCAATAGTGTAATTAATTTTGGCTGGATCTTTTTATTGCTTATTGGTTTTTTAATTTTATTATTATTTGGCCTTCGCTGGTTTTTAAGAAAAAAATTAACTGATCGTAATTATTTTGATTATCAGATTTTTTTAATAAAACTGCCTAAAGAAAAACCAGGGGAAAAAGAGAATGGCTCTTCGGTGCAAAGCATAAAAGAGGAGATTGCTCGCGGGGAAACAGTTTTTGCTAGTATTGGTGGCCTGCGGGCGCAACGAGGGTTTACCGCCTGGTTTTTAGGGCGGAACGATCATTATGGTTTTGAAATCGTCGCTAGTCGGGGGCGAATTTCTTTTTTTGTAGTTAGCCCCCGTTCAATGTCTCGTTATATAGAACAGCAAATTCATGCCCATTATCCGGAAGCTAGTATTGAAGAAATTGAAGATTATAATGCTTTTACTGCCAAGGGGGAAATCGCCGCCGCCAGTCTGACTACTAGCAAGCCTTTTATTTTCCCGATTAAAACTTATCAAAAAATGGAAGTTGACCCCTTAAATTCAGTAATTAATGTTATTTCTAAATTAAATAATGATGAAAGTTTAGCCATTCAATATTTAGTGCGCAGTGCTAGGGCGGGTTGGCACGCTCAAGTTAAGCAGGTAGTGACTGAAATCACCAAACAGGCATCAGTTGCTCAAGGTTTAAAAACTCTTAGTCTTTTTAATCAATTTATTAGCAACTTCACCTCTCTTAGTTCGGTTAAAAAAACCGACAAAGATCCCAATCTTCCCCCCAAAAAATTAACTGCCATTGAAGAAGAAATGTTGAAAGCGATTGAAGAAAAAAATATGAAGGCTGGCTTAGATGTTAATTTACGATTAGTGGCTACTGCGGCCACTAAAGCCCAAGCCAAAGTTTATATCAACAATGTCGCCAATGCTTTTACTGAATATAATCACTATTCTTATGGTAATGTTTTTTCGCGCGCAATTTTTAATCAACAAAGCAAACTAGTTCGTGATTTTATTTATCGTCGTTTTGAAGAAAAGTTAGCCTTTTTATTAAACACTGAAGAACTCGCTAGTATTTTTCATTTTCCTTTAAGGTTTACTGAGACTCCCAATATCCTCTGGTTAAATGCTAAAAGCGCACCCACACCAGCTGACTTGCCAACAGATGGTTTATTGTTAGGAGTTAATGTTTTTCGAGGAGCTAAAAGAGAAATTAAAATTACTCGTTCTGATAGACGACGTCATACTTATGTAGTTGGTAAATCAGGGGTAGGAAAATCAGTCTTATTAGCGAGCATGGCGATCCAAGATATTCAAAACGGGGAAGGGATCTGCGTAATTGACCCTCACGGTGATTTAGTTGATGATATTTTAAAACGTATTCCCCCAGCTCGGGCGGAAGATGTGATTATTTTTTCTCCGGGTGATGTTGAGCGTCCTCTAGCTTTAAATTTACTGGAATATGATCCTCGTTATCCAGAACAAAAAAGTTTTGTGATTAACGAAATGATTGGTATTTTTGATAAATTATATGACCTCAAACAAACTGGTGGGCCGATGTTTGAACAATATATGCGTAATGCCTTGCTATTGATCATGGATGACCCTGAATCTGGCTCAACTTTAATGGAGGTTCCTAAAGTTTTAGCTGATGAAGAATTTAGACGTTTAAAATTGTCTCGCTGTAAAAATAAAACGGTTTCTGATTTTTGGAAAAAAGAAGCGGAAAAAGCCGGTGGAGAAGCAGCCTTAGCTAATATTGTTCCTTATATTACATCCAAGCTAACTTCTTTTATTTCCAATGACATGATGCGTCCCATTATTGGTCAGCAAAACAGTTCCTTTAATTTTCGAGATGTCATGGATAAACAAAAAATTCTTCTAATCAGTTTACCCAAGGGAATCGTTGGTGAAATGAATGCTTATCTATTGGGGATGATTGTGGTCGGTAAAATTTTAATGGCTGCTTTATCGCGCGCTGATATGCCCAGTGAAGATCGTAAAGACTTTTATTTATATATTGATGAGTTTCAAAACTTTACTACTGATTCGATTTGTCAAATTTTATCAGAAGCGAGAAAGTATGCTTTAAATTTAATTATTGCCCATCAATACATTGGCCAGTTGTCTAAAAATAATAATACCGCCATTAAAGACGCCGTCTTTGGCAACGTTGGGACAATGATTAGTTTTAAAGTGGGAGCGGAAGATGCCGAATTTTTAGTGAAGGAGTTTGCCCCAGTGTTTAATGAGTTTGACTTAGTTAATGTTGATAAATTTACTGCCTACATTAAATTATTATATAACAATACCGCCCTGCGTCCCTTTTCCTTAAAAACTCTTTGGCCTTTACCAGGAATTGAGCAGGTTGATTTAGTAAGTAAAATTAAGTCTTTAAGTCGTTTAAAATTTGGTAAAGATCGCGCTTTAGTGGAAGCGGAAATTAATCAGCGTACTAGTTTAACGGTCGACTCACCTCCGGCTACTAAGTAATTGACCCTTTAAAGTTTTTATTATAAGATAAAATATCTTAATTAATTTATGCCTACTTTATACCGTGATTATCGACCAGAAAAATTTGCTGATATTTTAGGTCAAAATCATTTAAAGATTAGCCTGGAAAATGAAATTGCCACTGGCCGCCTAGGGCAGGCTTATTTGTTTTGTGGACCACGGGCTGTGGGTAAAACTACCATGGCTCGGGTACTTGCTAAAGCTGCTAACTGCTTAAATATCCAGGCTGGCCAATCAGAGCCTTGTGGTGAATGTCAGTCGTGTTTAGATATTTCCTCAGGTCGTCATTTGGATGTTGTAGAAATTGATGCCGCCTCCAACACTGGGGTCGACAATGTTCGTGATAATGTGATTGCTTTTGCTCGCCTCGCTCCTAGTAAAGCGCGCTATAAAGTGTTTATTATTGATGAGGTTCACATGCTTTCTTTATCGGCTTTTAATGCTTTGTTAAAAATTATTGAAGAGCCACCCAAACAAGTATTATTTATTTTATGCACCACTGAAGTTCATAAAGTCCCGGGAACAATTATTTCCCGTTGTCAGCGCTTTGATTTTAAACGGATTGTTAGCTCAGAGATTGTTAAAAAATTACAATATATAATTCAACAAGAAAAAATTCAAGTTGATCTTGAAGTTCTTCAAGCGATTGCTCGGGAAAGTGGTGGCCATTTACGAGACGCTGAGAGCTTACTTGGTCAAATTTTAGCCTTAGGTGATAAAAACATCAGTTTAGATACAGCGGAATTAGTTTTACCCAAGAGCCGAACTCTTGAGGCGGTTAATTTTTTAGAGTATTTAGCCAACCAACAGGCCGGTGAAGCCCTGGCTTTACTCAATCAATTAGTAGAAGAGGGTGTTAATTTAAAAACATTTATTGAAGAAAATATTACTATTTTACGAAAATTATTACTCCACTTAATTCAACCTGGTTTAGCGGAAAAATTAGGTTTAGATTTCGGTGAAGAAATTGAAAAAAGAATGCTTGGTTTGTCGCAAGTAATGAATAGCCGACAAGCTTTATTGGTTTTACGTCATTTACTTAATGCTTTGGCGGAAAAAAATGCTAGCTTTCCCCAACTCCCCTTAGAAATGGCGATTGTTGAATTATCTGTCGGTTCAGCGATTTCTAATAATCAATCATTAAGCTCGACTAAACAAAATTTACCACCCAGCAATCCGATTCCTAGTTCGAGTAAATCAACCGCTGATAATAAATCTAATCAAACAAACAAAGCTCCAGCTGATGGGCTGGTGTTAGCCAGTGATCTTAGTTGTCAAGAAGTAAAAGATAAGTGGCCAGAATTTTTAGTAAAAATTAAAAAATATAATCATTCCTTATCCTTTATTTTACAAAACTGTAGCCCTCAAGATCTTAAAGCCGGTCAATTAAAATTAATTTTTAAATATAAGTTTCATCGTGATCGAGCACTTGATTCCGGGGTTAAACCCTTAATTGAAAAAACTTTAACCGAAGTGTTTGGTGGTAAAATTAGAATCCAGGCTGATTTAGATGAAAATTTTGAAATGCCCCCAATTAATTCTTCCGTGGATAGCCCTGATAATGAAAAGATTGTTACCGAGAAACCAATAACTAATTCTCCGGTGAATAATTTAATTAAAACTTTTGGAGGACAAATAATTTCTTAATTTATTTTATATGTTAGATCTTAAATTCATTAAAGAAAATTTACCGGCCGTTAAAGCTGGTCTCTTAAAAAGACTGTCGCCAACTGATTTTAATTTGGAAAATATTTTAGAATTAGATGTGGAGCGTCGTCAATTAATTACTCAATTAGAATCCCTGCAATCAGCTAAAAATAAAATTTCTAAAAGTAAACCACAACCCGAGGAAATTTTTCAGAGTAAACAATTGAATCAAGAAATAAAAGATTTAAATCTGAAGCTGGAAGCTATCACTAACCAATTGCAGATTGATTTAGCCGCTCTTCCTAATATTCCGGCTTCTGATGTGGTGGCTGGTGGCAAGGAAAATAATCAAGTAATTTATACTCATAAAGAAGCCCCACAGTTTGATTTTCCGGCCAAAAATCACGTTGATTTGGCGGAAAGTTTAAATCTGATTGATTATCAGCGAGCCGTTAAAATGTCGGGCTCAGGTTTTTGGTGCTATCGAGGGTTGGGAGCCCAACTAGAGTGGGCCCTGTTATCTTATTTTATTGATTATCATTTAAAAAATAATTATCAATTTTTAATCCCCCCGTTTTTATTAACGGAGAAATCAGCCTATACTTCTGGCCAACTGCCTAAATTTCGCGATGATTTATTTTGGACCCAAGATAATCTTTGTTTGAACGCTACCAGTGAAATGATGTTAGGAAATTATCATCGCGAGGAAATTTTAAAAACAGCCGACTTGCCCTTAAAATATTTTGCTTATTCACCTTGTTTTCGTCGAGAAGCCGGTAGTTATC
>CAYOTM010000014.1:3696-20213 GCA_964406935.1 uncultured Gammaproteobacteria bacterium | reverse complement strand
AGCAAACCAATAATGGCAATTACTACCAACAACTCAATAAGTGTAAAACCTTTTTTGTTGACGTTCATATTTTTTTAAAATTAATAAAAATTATAATAAAAAATTAGTTTATAATTTCTATATATTATTATACATTATTTTGAAATTGATGACAAGAAAAAATCTCCTATCTAGAACTGACTAGCCAAATTATACATTGGCATCAAAACAGCGGCCACCATAATACCCACGCCAACACCCATAATCACCATAATCAACGGCTCCATGACGGCACTCAAATTAGCTAAAGAATTGGAAACTTCTCGGCCATAAAAATCAGTAATTTTATCTAAGACCACTTCTAATTTACCGGTCCGTTCACCAACGCTAATCATCTGGGGAACCATTTGGGGAATATCTTTACTTCTTTCCATCACTAAAGATATTGGGGCCCCGTCTTTAACTGCTTCTAAAGTTTCATCAATAATTTGTTGATAGACAACATTATTAATAATTTTATTAACAATCGCTAAAGACTTAGTAATGCTAACGCCACCCTTAGTTAGGGTCGACAGCGCTCGAGTAAAACGAATAATATAAATTTGTTTAAACAGTTTGCCAAAAATTGGCATGTTTAATTTAAAACTATCAATCTTAAAACGACCAAAAGTAGTTTTGGAAAAATAACGAAAGGCCACTCCCAGGCCGATTAACCCCAAAATTACTAAAATTAAATATTTTTGTAAAACATTAGACACCCAAATAATAATCCGCGTAGCCAAGGGCAATTCCGCCCCTGATTCCGTTAAAACACTGGTCAAATTAGGAATCACATAAACCATTAGAACGATGCCCACTAAAAATAAACCAGATAAAATAAACACCGGATAAATCATCGCTCCTTTAATTTTAGCGACCATGTCATAGTTTTTTTCGATTTCATCAGCTAAATAATTTAAAACTTCGTCTAACCGTCCGGAGCTTTCTCCACTTTTAATAATATTTACAAACAGGGTAGAAAATATTTTCGGCCGCTTAGCCAAAGAATCTGATAAAAAGGTTCCGCTATTTACCTCATAAGAAATCTCTGATAAAACTTTTTGAAAAGTAATATTTCTAGTTTGTTCAATTAAAATAATGAGTGACTCAACAACTGGCACTTGGGCAGAAATTAAGACCGAAAATTGACGAGAAAAAATCGCTAAATCTTTCGCTTTAACGGGATTAATAAATAACAAAATCTTCGTAGAAAATTCATCAGTAATGTCGGTTAATTTAATATTAGAAAATTCCAAACGTTGTAAACGACTAAGAACATCGGCCTCACCCATACCAACTGTTTGCCCTCGCTTGGTGCGCCCCTTTTTAGTGGTTACTTTATAACTATAAATTGGCATAAATAATAATTTTAGGTTTCAATTACTCGCAGCACTTCTTCTCTGGTAGTTAGTCCTTTTAAGATTTTAATGTCACCATCTTGCATCATGGAAATAAAATCCTGAGTTTTTTTAATAGCATCAATATTTATTTCCTGACGACGCTCAATAATCATATTTTCTAATTCTTCATCAATTTCAATTGATTCAGCCAGCGCGGCACGTCCGGCATAGCCCGTTTTTTCGCAACGCGAACAACCAACTGCTTTAAAAATTTTCCACTGCCGAATATCTTCTAAGCTTTTTAGGTCTGGTAATTCTTTTTGAAGAACGCGCAAATCTAGTGAAGATAATTCATTAATCATTTTATCAGCCTCTTCTTTTAAGATGGGGATTTCTTGACGACAATTAGCGCATAAACGACGAGCTAAGCGTTGAGCAACCACTGTTTTTAAGGTTGAGGCCAAAAGAAAACTTTCAATCTTCATATCAAGTAAACGAAAAATCGCCCCCAAGGCATCATTAGTATGTAAAGTAGAAATCACTAAGTGACCAGTTAAGGAGGCATGAATTGATAATTCAGCAGTTTCTTCATCTCGAATTTCTCCCACCATAATAATGTTAGGATCTTGCCGCAACAAAGATCTAAGCCCACTGGCAAAACTAAAGCCAATCTTTGGCTTCACTTGAGCCTGGTTAATGCCCTTCATTTCATATTCAATAGGATCTTCGAGAGTGGAAATATTAACTCCCTCTTTATTTAAAATATTTAAAACAGAATATAAGGTAGTGGTTTTACCTGATCCAGTGGGACCAGTAACTAGCAAAATTCCACTAGTTTTTTTGATTCCTTCCCGAATTAATTTTAAACAAATATTATTAAAGCCCAGATCTTCTAGAGTAGGTGGTCCCTTCATCGTATCAAGAACCCGCATCACCACTTTTTCATTATTAATTAACGGCAAGGTGGAAATACGAAAATCCACTTCGCGTTTACTAACCACTAAACGAATGCGACCATCTTGGGGAATTCTGGTTTCATCAAGTTTTAATTGAGCGAGCACTTTAATACGAGCGACAATCGAGTTATGAATATTTTTTGGTAACGTTAATGAGGTGTGTAAAATACCATCTATTCGATAGCGCACGCGACTCTCATGATCATAGGGTTCAATATGAATATCGCTAGCCCGAGCTTCAACCGCATGACGAATAATCACCGCCACGATCCGTGACACCGGCGCACTTTCCACGTTTTCTTCTTCAATATTAACATCCTTGCTTTCCAAAAAATCAACCTCATCTTCTTCCCGAGATCGTGTTTCTAGTACATTTAAAACTTCTTCCTCAAGCCGTTGATATTGTTTTAAAACCTTACTTAAACTAGATTGAGAAATTAAATAATATTCAACTGTTAATTTTTCATCCATCGCTAAAAAATTAACCGCTTCTACGGCCTTAAAATTAGGCTCGAGTAAACCAATTTTAACTATTTTATCTTGTTTCTCAAAGCAAACAATATTATAGTTATTGGCAATCTCTTTGGGCAAAAAATTAATGGCCGAATCTTTAAGTTCAGCCTCCAATAAATTAGCGAAAGGCAAGCCATAAAGCTCGGCTTTTAAGCTTGCCAACTCTTCTTCTTCTAAAATTTTTTCTTTGATTAAAAAAGATGATAAATTGAATTTATCTTGAGTGGCCTCAAGTTTAACTTGCTCAATCTGCTCAGCCGTTAAAACTTGTTTAGATTGTAAAAAATTTAACAACTTATCTTGTTGTTCCATAAATACAAGAAATTAAGGACTAGACTCATTATTTGAATCAACTGCCGAATCATCAGCCGGAATAATTATTTGTGGCGCCTCAAAGGGTCGATTATTGCCTAAATACACTGGGTCAAAAATGGGTAAATTGCTAGTATCTAAATCAACTGGAGCGATTCTTCCTAAATGATTAAAATCAAAAAAGGCCACGTGATTAGTCATGAGGGTTAACTGATTATTTTCTAAAATACTTAGATCAATAATTGTTTGCCGGCCACCTGGCCCAACAGTAACACCAACGGATGGCTCATGAACTAATAAAATTTCTAGTTGGGAAAAAATAAAATCACGTAAAACAAGCAGGGCTGAAGCTAAAATCACTAAGCTTAAAATAATGAAATAAATTTTAATTTGGCCAGCGCGATAAATCATATTAAGGTTTAAAATAATAAGTAGTCGCCGATAAACTTAAATCTTCACCACCCGAAGAAAATCCTAAATTCTCAATTTTTAAAGGGGGCAGTTGGGTCTCTAAAATTGGTAAAAATCTTTTCATTGCCACATAATCAATCGCTGATAAATTCATACTTAACTTAATTTCACCAACATTGCTAGGTCGACCATCAACCGCCGTTGGTCCGGGGGTAGCTTCAACTGCCGAGGCTTCGCCAAATTCTGTGTCACTAATCACGCTTAAACTCGATAAAATAATCCCATGTTGTAAAGTAATATCTTCGATGTCACCAAATAATTTTTCTGGGGGATAATAATCCGGTAAAACTAGTTGAATGCGTTCAAGGTCAGCCTCCTTAATTGAGCGATACAAATCTAAACTATTTTGAATATTTTCCAAGCGAGTCCGTTGTGATAATAAAATGGTTTGTTGATTATTAACATCATTCTGGATTGAGGAAACAATGGTATTAATTTTAGGACTAATAACCAAAAAGTAGGCTAATAATAACATGACTAAAATTAAGCCAATAATGAAAAGATTGAAGTATTCTTCAAAAAAGTTATGAATTTTTTTTAAATTGAAGCCCTTACTAGGCATAAACAGTTTTTTATAAATTATTTTTTATAAAACAATTCCGGATCAATTTCTAATTGTAAATTAAAACTGACATTACTACTAAAAGGTTCGTCAGCTGAAGAAATTCCGCCACTGCCGCTTTCTACTCTCACTGATTTAACTAGTTCATCGCTTAAAAAGGCGCGCACCTGCCAACTAATGTCGGCATAGGTATCAGCTGAGGCTGATAAGCTATATTGACCGCTTAAATCACCGTTAAACCCGCCCCAAGTAACTGAGCTTAAAGTCTTTCTTTCTAACCAATTAAAAAAATTAGACCACTGAGGTTGCTTGTCAACCACATAATTCATAGCGTTTAATTTTTGCTGAAAAGCGGTTAACTCTTGATATTCTTGATTCAAACCATTGATATTTTTAGTAATAATTTCTAACTCATGATTAATCACAGACAATCTTTGGCTTTCTTGGTTTTGCCACCAAGATAATAATAAATAAGCCTCACCAATTAAAATTAAAGTAGTAATAATTGCTAAAAAAGTCGGCATTAAAAATTTCCGCCAATTAAGAACTTGCCCTTCCTGATCTTGAATTAAGTTAACTTCTAAAATCTTGGGGTTAGCCAAAACTGAGTCAGTTTTCGGCTTGGCTCCTTTGTTAGCTTTTTTTTTGAATTTAAATAATTCCATGCCGATGTAAAATTAAGCAATATTTCTCATTGCCAAACCAACGGCAACTGCCAGCTTCGGTCCAGCTTCATTAATTAAAGGTTTTAATTCTTGAGGATAATTAATCCGACTAAAAGGATCGCCGACAACCACTTGTAAGTTTAGACGGTGAGATAAATAATCGGCTAAATTTAAAAGTAAAGCCCCTCCGCCTGATAAAATAATTTTTTCAATATTACGCTCCTGTTTATTTTCAAAAAATTCTCTCATATACTCTATTTCCTGAATAATCGGAGCAATCGTTTGAATAATTAATTTCGGAATTTCTTCTTGGCTATTATCATTTAAAGCGGCGGCCATATCTAATTTAAACTGCTCGGCCTCCATAAAACTAACTCCTAATTTTTCGGCCAATACTTTAGTAACGGTTGTACTACAAACTTCTAAACTTCGGTTAAGAACCGGGATGCTTTCTTTAACTACAAATAAATCAGTACTGTTAGCTCCGATTTCGACAATCATGTTATTACTTGGTTCACTGCCCAATAAAGCACGCACCAGTGAAAAAGATTCAGTTTCCAAACTAACTAATTCTAATTTAGCCAGCTTAAAAATTTCTAAATATTTTTTTACTAATTTTTTTGGCGAACCGGTAATAAACACTTTAGTGTTTTGAGTTTTTTCCTTGCTAGTGCTGAGATTGGGAATAATCTTCCAGTCTAAAATCACCTCTTCTAAAGGCAGTGGAATTAATTTTTTTGCCTCTTCGCTAACAATCGTTTCAATGTCTTTTTTGTTTTCAATAGAAACGTTAATAATGGTGGAAAAAACAGCAAAAGTTGGTAATGAGGCAGTCACCCGACGAGATTTGATGTTGGCTTGTTCACTAATTTGACTAATTACCTTAGCCAAATAAGCCGTATCGTCTAAACGGGTAAAATTAATTTCTTTAACATTCTCGCTAAAAGCATAATTAGACAAATAAATTTTTTTGCCCTGCTTTTTTAATTCAACAATTTTTAAAGAAGAATCGCCAATGTCAATTCCTAAATATAGATTGTCTTGGTCTAAAGAAAATAAACTCATACTAAATTGATATAAATTTAGTTATATTATATAATAATTATAGCTAACAAGCAACAAAAAAGGAAAAACATCGGGAATCTTTTTGTCCGAGTTTTAAACAATGTTTTTATCTAATTTTATTATAACACATTTAACCAATTTATAAAAAGAATAATATGAATTTTTTCGCCAAATATAAAAAAATCTTGTTGATTATTGGTTTTGTAATAATTTCTGTTGGTTTAGCCTATTTACTCTGGGCACCAGTTTTAAACCCCGAACCAATCGGTGGCCCCGATGGCCAAGAACCAGGAACAATTATTGGGCCAGGCGGCTTGCCAGAAACCGGTATTGGCGATGGTCCTTTTATTATTGGCGAAGGTGGCCGCTTAGAGCCAATTGGTGACCGCGAACAACCAGTTGGTCCTGATCAACCAAGTGGGCCAGGCGGAATTATTGGCGGTCAAGAGTCTAGCCCAGTGGCTGTTGGCGGTCTAACCCAAACTGAATTAATTATTTCTCAACCAACTTTTAGTCCCAAGTTAGACAGTAACGGCAACTTAAATTATTACAATTTAGCTGATAATAAATTTTATAAATTAGATAGTAATGGAAATTTAGTCGCTCTTAGCGAAAAAACTTTTCCTAATGTAGTTGATGTTACCTGGGCTCCCAATACTGATAAGGCGGTGATGGAATTCCCTGATAGTAGTAAAATTATTTATAATTTTGATACGGAAAAACAAGTGACTCTCCCTAAACATTGGGATGATTTTTCTTTTTCGCCAGAAGGCAATCAGTTAAGTGCTAAGAGTTTAGGGATAGACCCGGATAATCGCTGGCTTATTGTCTTTTCAGACGACGGCTCCCAGGCGAAAACAATCGAAGATATTGGTTTAAATGATAGTAAGGTTTATGTTGATTGGTCTCCTAATAACCAAACAATTGCTACTTGGACTAAAGGAATAGATTTTAATCGTCAAGAAGTGTTTTTTGTTGGTCTTAACGGAGAAAATTTTAAATCAACTATTATTGAAGGGCGCGGCTTACAATCAACTTGGTCAACTACTGGCGACAAACTTTTATATAGTGTTTACAGCAGCGATAATGAAATGAATCCTCGACTATGGATCGTTGACGCTCAAGGCGAATCTATTGGCCAAGATCGTCAAAGCTTAGATTTAAATACTTGGGCCGAAAAATGTACTTTTGCTAGTAATAATGATATTTACTGCGCTGTCCCCGAAAGCCTGCCAACTGGAGCCGGCTTATTCCCTGAACTAGCCGACACTACTCGTGATTATCTTTATCATATTGACTTAAATACTGGCAGTAAAAATATGATTGCCATCCCAGATAAAGATTTAAATATTTCTCAAGTAATGGTTAGCCCGGATCAAAAATTTTTATATTTCACCGATAGTCGCACTGGCCAAGTTCATCAAATTAATTTACGTTAAAAATTAATTTGATCTGCAAAAATTGACTTAATTCTCTTAAGGATAATTTTATTAACAATCACTTAAACTAAAACCAGCTCTAGGAGCTGGTTTTTTAAATAGTGAATATTGTCGCACCAGGGATTTTTATCGAGCTTGCAAAAATAATATCTAAATAATATTAATAATAAAATTATGCCTACCAAACTAGATAAGTCCGCTATTATAATTAACCAGTCATTTAGTGAAATTAAAAATCAAACAAATCATCAGCGAGAGAGATTTAGTCTCAGTAAAAAAATTATTAATTTTCTGTGGCCCAAATATTGTTTAGGTTGTGATAAGGTGGGTAACTGGCTCTGTCCTAATTGTTTGGCGGCAATAAAAATTCAACCCCGAGCTTGTTGGTTTTGTGGCCAAAAAAATGAAACTGGAAAAATTTGTCCCTGGTGTCGCTATCAAGAAGGCGAACATGGCCATCAGTGGTTAGTTGATTATTTGCTCTCTGCTGGCCACTACCAAGAGCCAGCTCTAAAATCCCTGATTTTAGCTATCAAATATGCTGGTCTAAAAGACGGCGCTAATATTTTGGGACCCTGGTTGGGCCAATATTTAAAAAATGCCTGGTCAGCTGACTGGCTAACAAATAATAATCAATGGCCAATCATTACTTGCATCCCGACCACTAAAAGAAAATTGCGCCAACGCTCCTATAATCAAGCGAAGATTATTGCTCAAGCAGTGGCTGATTATTTTCAAGAGCCCCTAATTGATGGCCTAATTATTACCAAAAAAGGTCAAGGACAAACTGGTCGCCTAGTCAGCCAGCGTTGGCAAAAAATAAAAAAATTCCAGTGGCAAGGGCCGGATATTTCTGGACAAAATATTATCGTGATTGATGATGTAGTGACCACCGGAGCAACCATTAATGAAGCCGCCCGAGCTCTAAAAGCTGCTGGGGCAAAAAAAGTTTTGGCGGCTAGCCTGGCTAAAGGGTAAATATTATCCGTTGATATTTACAAATCACAAAATATCCCCTATACTATAAACAATCAACTATTGATTGCTGAGTCTACCAAGCTCAGGAGAAATAATTTATTTTCTCACTAGCAAATAGCTAGTCCAAAATAGTCCAATTAAGCGCTCACTAATTTTAGTGAGAAACTGGGTGGAACCGCGAGGTAACAAGTTAATTTTAAGACTTAACCCCGTCCCGGTAAGAACGTAATGTTTTATGTTTTTACCAGGACGGGTTTTTTAATAATAAATTAATAAATTATAAATATATGAAAAATTCTTCAGAAAAAAAATTAACACCAGCCGAAGAACAATTACTTAAACAAAGACACTCGCTCGCTCATTTACTAGCAGCCGCTGTTAAGGAAATGTGGCCAGAGGCTAAATTAGCAATTGGCCCGGCAATTGATACCGGCTTTTATTATGATATTGATTTTGGCGAAGCAACAATTACAGAAGCGGATTTGTCGGCTCTGGAAAAAAAGATGAATCACTTCATCAAACAAAATTTAGAATTTAAACGAAGTGAGCAGCCGATTTCCGAGGCCCTAGCAGTTGCCCAAGCAGAAAATGATCCTTATAAAAGCGAACTAATCGCTGACTTAAAAACAGAGGGCGAAACGATTGTCAGTTTTTATTCAGTCGGCAGCTTTGCTGATCTTTGTCGCGGTCCGCATATCAAAACTACCAAAGAAATTCCTTTAAAAAGTTTTAAACTGCAAAAATTAGCGGGCGCTTATTGGCGAGGTGATGAAAAAAATAAAATGCTCACCCGAATTTATGGCTTAGCTTTTAATTCCGCCGAAGAGTTAACTAATTATCTAGAAAAATTGAAAGAAGCGGAAAAACGCGATCATCGTAAATTAGGCAAGGAATTAGATTTATTTCATATTGATGAGCTGGTTGGCTTAGGTTTACCTCTCTGGCATCCTAAGGGGGCAAAACTATTTCGCTTAATTGAAAATTTTTGGCACCAGGAGCATGAAGCGGCTGGCTATGATTTAGTGCGCACCCCTCATATTGGTAATAAAGCTTTATGGGAAACTTCTGGCCACTGGGGATTTTATAATGACAGTATGTATCCACCGCTGGAGGCCGGCCAAAGTTTAAGCGATAGCCAAGATAAAAAACAAGTGAAGGATTCAGAAAAGTATTTACTCAAACCGATGAACTGTCCTTTTCATGTCCAAATTTATAAACATGGTTTACACTCCTATCGTCAGCTTCCCTTACGTTGGGCCGAGTGTGGCACGGTTTACCGCTTTGAAAAAAAAGGCGAGCTCTCCGGCTTAACTAGAGTCCGCGGCTTTACTCAAGATGATGCTCATATTATTTGTTCAGCTGATCAAGTAGAAACTGAACTAGCCAGAGTAGTTGATTTTATTTTATTTATTTACCGCTCTTTTGGTTTTAATTTAGAAGACGTTCAAGTTTATCTCTCAGTTCGCGATCCTAAAAATACTAAATATGCTGGTCAGGAAGAGGGTTGGAATTTTACCGAACAAATTTTAGAAAAAGTCGCTAAGCAAAAGAAGTTAAGTTATCAAAAAGATATTGGTGGAGCGGTTTTTTATGGTCCGAAATTAGACTTCAAGGTGAAAGATGTTTTAGGTCGTGAATGGCAACTCTCAACCTTGCAATTTGATTTCAATTTACCCGAAAGATTTGATATGAGTTTTACTAATAAGCAAGGAGAAAAAGAACAACCTTACATGCTCCACCGAGCCCTATTTGGCTCCTTTGAAAGATTTATTGGCTTGTTAATTGAACACTATGCGGGCGCCTTCCCGGTTTGGATTTCTCCAGTTCAAATTAAAATTCTAGCCGTAGCCAACAATCATTTAGCTGCTTGTGAAAAACTAGCCGAGAAATTACGAGCTGAAAACTTACGTTTAGAGATTGATAGTAGTGATGACACTTTAGGAAATAAAATTAGAAAAGCGGTGACCGAAAAAGTGCCTTATGTTTTAGTAATGGGTGACAAAGAAGCTAGCTCAGAAACTTTAAGCGTCCGGGATCGGGGCGAACAAACTAGTCGAGAAATTAGTCAAGCGGATTTTATCACTGAAGTGTTAAATAAGATTAAAAACCGACAATAAAATTTTAATTGATCAAAAATATTTATTAACTCAATAAAAATAAACAAACACTTAAAAATACCCATCAGGGTATTTTTATTTAAAAAATAATATTTAATTTTGCTAAACACTAATTAACTATTTAATAAAAAATTTATTTTTAAATTAATTAAGCTTTCAGCTAAATTTTTTAAAAAATAAAAAGAGGCAATTTTATAATCGCCTCTATTTTTTGGGAGGGTACGACTTAGTAGTCGTCATCCTCTTCTTCTTCAACCGGCTGGAAGCACTCATCATCTTTCAGGTAATAACCTTGAAGATGATCAAAGTCTTCCTTAAAGTAGCCCTTGGGGACCAACCTGTGGAGCACGAGCTCCGATTTTTGCTGGGCCGTCAGGCATAGCAAGTCCAAGGGTATTTCTACCGGGTGGTCAGGATTATTATTCCTGAGAATGGTAACAAACCATATATCACTTGGTCCGCATTCGCACTTGCGAATAGTTTCCTTAAGATATTTAATTGGTTGTTTTGGGTTGAATTCTTCGCGCACCCAGTCGACTTTTAAAATTTTGTCGAACCGAATAGCGGCCCAGTCTTCCATACCTGGTAGCGGAAGATGACTAATCTTGCCATTTTGTAATTTGTTCATTTTGCCTCCTTTTTTAAGTTAATAAAGAACATCGATATTTATATTATATCACAAATAATTAATTTTGTCAAAGTATTGTAATATTTCTAGTCGAGTAACGGCTTCTTTTTAATGTGAACATTTTTTTATTTTTAAACCGATCATAGCGCAAAAAGGTCGTAAACAGGCACCACCACGCCACTTAATAACAGCTAGCCATCTTAAAAGTAACCTCGGAAAGTTTTTATCTTTCTAATTTGTAATCCCCTTTGACTCTTTCGCAATTTTTTAACCAAACAAAAACACCTTATTCTCTAAGGTGTTTTTTATTTAACTAATAATATTTGGCTTAGTCATTAGCCTGAGCAACGGCTCGGAAAATTACTAAAAAATTATCATCAATTACATTGTCGGCTAAGTTATCAAAAAATTTATCAGAACCAAAACGAATATCCCACAAAGTGCGATCAAGTTGGACAACCCCCTCAACCACTGCTCGCCCATTAAGTTGATAAATCATTGCCGGAAAATTAATAGTTTGAGTAATCTCTTTAATTGTTAAGTCAGCGGTAATTTCATATAACTGGCCGCCCTGATCATCAATATTAGGAATACCTTGAATAATATTTAAAGTCGCTTCCGGATAAGTTTCCACCGCAAAAAAATCATCGGACTTTAAATGACGAGCCAATTGATCATTAGCGCCAACGCTAGTCATTTCAGTAACCGCCAGAGAATCCATCGAAAATACCAAAGACCCCGCTACTATTTGCTGATTATTAAGGGTGAAATTACCTGAAGAGATTTCTAAAGTTCCCCGATTTTTATAATTCGCAATCAAGCTGCGACTACCTTCCCAAATCACCTGACTATCAGCTGGAACAATTTGGTATAAACCATCATCTAAAATGGTAGTGATGCTGTCCTCATTGTTAATTTCACTAACTTCTGGAGTCAAGTTGTTTAAATTATTTTCAACCTGAGGTGGAGTCGTTGGCCGGAGGCTAACTGCCCAAACAATCATTGCCAGGACAATTACACCGACCACTACGTAAATAATATTTTTCTTCATATAATGATTAATTAAAGGACGCTTAAAGCGTCAAAATGAATAAAGTTGTTTTATTATAACAAGGCAAAATATAAAAGACAAGTCTGGACGATTTATAATTTCCAATTACTAAAATCACGCGGAGAAAATAAATTAAGAGTCCAATCAAAAGCAATCCTAAAGCGCTTACGCACGGAAATAAATTTAAATAAATAAATTGTTCGCCATAACCACCAGGCAAACACCCCGGTTAACTTTATTCCTTTAGCGTCCATTAGGGCAAAGCCCTGGCCAATTGAAACTAGTTGGCCAGCCGACTGCCACTTAAAAGATTTTGGAGCCTGGTCAGCTAATTGAGCTTTAATATTATTAGTTGCTGCTTTAGCTTGTTTGGTGGCTACTTGAGCCAACTGGGGCCAAGCATTTTCTTCATTAGCCAAGCTGGCCAAATCACCAATAATATAAACCTGAGGATATTTTTCTAATTGTAAATATTGATTAACCAAGATCTGCTGGGCTGAATTTATTTCTAAAGATTGCTTAAATTCTGGAGCACTGACCATCACTCCAGCCGTCCAAATAATTAAATCGGCTCGCTCCCGCTGACCGCTCGCTAAAATAATCTCAGCTGGCTGAATATCTTTAACCGCTTCTCCCAAACATAATTCCACTCCTAATTTAGCTAAACGCCGGTTGGCCGCTGTTTGTAATTTCTGCGGCCAAGTCGGTAAAATTTCTGACCGAGAACCATATAATTTTAACCTCACTGGAGTGGCGGGCAATTGATATTTATTTAATTGGCGAACTAATTGGGAAATTTCAGCAATTAATTCAATCCCGGTTGGCCCAGCTCCAATCACCGAAACAATAATCTCCTTAGCTGGAGAATAATTATCTGCTTGATTCACAAGCTCAATTAAACGTTGTTTAATTTTTAAAGCGTCGGTTAAATTTTTAAAAGGATGAGTAAAATCCCGAGCAGTGGATAATCGCCAATAATTAATCTCGGCTCCAGTAGCGACAATTAAATAATCATAATTTATAAAGCGCTGACTAAGTTTAATTTGTTGACCCTCCAAATCAATTGACTGGACACGATCATAAATTAAATTAAGCTGACTACCAGCAAATAACTGTGGTAAAAATTCAATAACATTATGGGGCAATAAGCCCCCAGTGGCTACTTCCGGCAGTAAGGGCGTAAATAAAAAATAGTTATCGGGATTAATTAAGGTTAATTTAATTTTTCCTTGATTAGCTAGCTTGACTAAATATTTAGCACTATAAGCTCCTCCGAAACCGGCCCCAATAATAACAATATGAGGTAATGAATTAATCATAAATAAATTTTTTAAAAACCGACGATAGTCGGTTTATTAATCTATTAAACAAAAATCAACAACGTTAGTCAAACTAATAACTAACAATTAAATAATTTAAAATATTAAAATATTAAACGAAGCATTATTAATCTCGGTAATAAAGCTAAAGTCAAACAAGAAAAGAGCGGCCACTAAAATAATTAGCAACAAGGTTTGGGTAATTATTGAACGATGCTGAATCCGCAAACGAACAAAAATATTAACGAGTAAGATAATGATTAAGAAAATTAAAAATAAAAGATAAAATATTTTTGACCAATACCATAAAGCACTCGTCCGATTTAAAGGTTGGTTATCAGTACTGTAAGCATAGATTTCTCCTTCGTTTAAATTATCTTCTAATTCAACTAGGGTTTCTGCCGGAATAGTTTCGGAGTCTGAATCTAGGGGCCCAGTAATTTCCCCGACTGGACTGGCTTCAATTATTAACTCCTCCTCAATTAAATCAAGATTATCCAGATCTTCACCGGCTAAAATATTTAAAGGATCACTAGTATTTGAATTAATATTCTCCAAATAACCAGGGGTGATTTCTGCTACTGAGGGTTCATCAACCGGGAGACTAGTATTTTCACCAGCTACTAAAATTTCATTGGGTGGGACTGGAGTTGGGGTTGGAACTGGAGTTGGGGTTGGAACTGGCGTTGGGGTTGGAGTTGGGGTTGGGTTTGGAGTTGGGGTTGGAACTGGAGTTGGCGTTGGGGTTGGGACTGGAGTTGGGGTTGGAACTGGAGTTGGGGTTGGGACTGGAGTTGGGGTTGGAACTGGAGTTGGGGTTGGAACTGGCTCAGGAGTCACTACTACTGGAGTAACCGGCGGGCTATCTTTTTTATAAGCAAAAATTTGGACTAAAACATTAGTCGTCTGACCATTGATTTCACCACTAACAACCGCTAAACCAACATCGGTATATTTAGGATTTAAAATATTTTTTTGATGAGACGGCGAAGCCATCAAAGCAGCGTGAACATCCGAAGCGGTAATAAAATTCATTGCTAAATTTTCACCAACCAGTAAATATGGATAAGCACTACGATTAACAAAATCCCAAGGACGACGACCGTCAGGACTAGTGTGAGCAAAATAATTATTAATTACCATGTCCTCAGCTTTGTTTTGCGCCGACTGACTAAGGGCATTATTTAAACTTACGGGCCCAGCATTATTCGCTAAGCGCGTTTCGTTAGTTAAAATATGAAGCTGATTAATCATTGTCGCCGACATTTCTGCCTGCTGATGATAAATAACAAATAAATAAGAAACCAATAAAAATTTGATGCTTACCAAAACTAAGGCAAGCCACCATAATTGGCGGGGACGTAAAATTTTGGGTCGATAATCATTGTTTTCGCTAGGAATAAAATAATCAGTAAATAAACGCTTGGAATCACAAAAATAACGATTAAAGGTCTGCTGACCAGTTACTAATTCTTTAACCTCCCGTCCCTCTTCTTGAATAAAGTCGCCAAAGTTCTCCTGAATATTTTTCTGCTGTTTTTGCCAATTTTTACAAGAAAAACAACCAAACAAGCGATTTGTCCAGGTTTTTGCTTTTTTTATCAGTTGTTTACAGCTTATCCCCATATATATTCTATATTATAGCACATTTTATCCTATTTTGTCAATAATAATCGACAAGATTTAAGGATTTTTGGGGTAAATTTGGAAAAGTGGAGAAGTGACTCTGAAAATATTTTGGTTAAATTTGAAGAGGTGGAGAGAACCCAAGAGTTATCTCTTATTTGATAATCATACTAGATATCAGTTAGAGAAGCAAATGATTTAGTTGGCGAGTGTCGATGGTAGGTCACAGTTAATCAAAAATTGATGTTAACCACCTAGACATAAGACCTGGCAAACAATAAAAGCCCCAATCACTGGGGCCTTTATTAATCAATTGAATATCTCTGGTTTTAAGCGCGACTAGCGGCTAAATATTTTTTTAATTGTTGACGTGAGCCAACGGCTAGTCCGATTAAAGCTAACAGGAAAATAAATTGCCCCAAGCTAAAGCCAGTATCAGCTAAAACTTTAATTAATCTCACTTCCACATCAGCCGGGGCGGATACTTCTGGATGATTTTTAGAGCGAGTACTAGCTAAACTGATGTAGTCTTGAGGTTCAGCCTCCAGAGAAACATCAACCTTAACACTAATGGTGCGACTAGCGCCTGGTTCTAGATCGCCCAGCAACCAACTTTTAGTTTGACTACCATCATCACTATAAGTTAAGTCATCAGGTAAGACATTAGTTAAAACGGTTTCATAAGAAGTTAAGTCGCCAGTATTAGTCACCACAATTTTATATTCAACTCCTTTGCTTCCAGGATTTACAAAAGGAGACAGAGCTTGATGAGTAATGGTTAAAATTGGCGCCCCGGCTTCGCCTAAAACAATCGGAGGGGTTGTTTGTCCAGGAGTACAAGCCAAGGTTTCGGTCATCATTTTTTCGGGACCAACTACTTCACTGAAATTATAAACTGAGACCGGGCGAAAATAATAAACTGTGGCGGGATTAAGCCCAGCAATAGTTACGCTATGACCAGTCACTAAATTATTACTAATCAGTGTGGAAGCATAATTATAATTAGGAGCACTCCCTAAAGTAGTTTTGGAAACGGTATCATATAAAACGCGAGAGGTCGCGGGATAATTAGATAACCAAGTGAACGTGACATCAACTAAGCCGGAAGGTGAACATTGCATAGTGAGCTGAGGATTACTTAGATTGAAAGCAATAAAGCCACCGCCGCCGCCTCCGCCTCCGCCGCCTCCGCCGCAAGATTGAGTGTTGCAAGTCTGACTAATAGTTGGTTTAGTTTCGGCATCACATTTATTATCAGATACTACGCCATCAGTCCCTTCGCTTAAATCACTGCTTAAACAATAAACTGGACGGGTTTGACTGCCACCGCCACAAGAAACACTGCAGCTCCCCCAATCACCAGTTTGCCAAGAATAAGTTGGATCAATGGGACAAGTTTGAGTGTTACAAGGTTGAGTAGTAATTGGCTTATCATTAATATCACACTTATCATCAGT
>CAYOTM010000014.1:1832-3596 GCA_964406935.1 uncultured Gammaproteobacteria bacterium | reverse complement strand
TGCCATTCATATACTGGATCAACCGGACAAGCTTGAGTGTTACAAGGTTGAGTAGTAATTGGTTTAGTATTTATATCGCATTTATCATCAGTTACTTGGACAGGAGTGTCACCACTAATATCAGCGCAGACAACTTCACGAGTTTGAGTTCCGCCACCACAATCAGCATCACATAATCCCCAGTCACCAGTTTGCCATTCGTAAACAGGAGTAACTGGCACAGCGGTAATTAAAACCATACTAGTTGCTTCTAAAGTTTCTAGCCCTTCAGTTTCAAGTTGAGCCTGATTTAAGGCTTGACCGACACTAATCGCTTTAGCAGTTACTTGATAATTAACTATTTGATTAATTTCTAATAATAAATCTGTCCAAGTTAAACGATGAGTGGTTTGATTATAAATCGCGCCGGCTAAATTATCTTCACCGGCCGGTGCTTGATAATCAGGACTAATATTTTTAATTGATACTAGTTCTAAATTAGCGGGTAAGTTATCGATTAAGGTAACGGTTTCGGCTTGCTGGCCTAAGTTGCTAGCACTAATGACATAAACGACTTCTTCGCCCACTACAGCTTCGGTCTGCTGGCTACTTTTTTCTAAAGTTAATGAGCGATTGGCTTGAACGACGACTTGATTGCTAGCTTCCATCGGCTCTAAACCAGGCGCACTGGCTAACACGACATTAATCGCTAAGCCAGCGGCTAAGGCTTGAGTAGTAATTTGATAACTAATCGTTTGATTAATCGCCAAGGAAACGTCAGTCCAAACAATCGCTTCAGAATTGAAATTTAAATAATTTTCTTTGTATTCACCACCATTTAATTCTTCGGGAGGAGTAATTAATTCCATATTATCCGGCAAGAGATCAACGATAGTGACTAACTCCGCTTGCTCCCCCATATTAGTAACGGAAATATTATAAACTACTGACTCACCAATAAATACTTGGGGGAAATTGCTGGTTTTTTCAACCACTAACTGACGGACCACTGGTCGCTGATTAAAACAAAAAGAAACGTGACTGATTCCATAAGGAGTGCCACCGTTATTCTTTAAAGGAGCTGCCAAATCGTTATCAGCTTTGGTCGGTGAGATATAAGTATAAATATTAGCTACGGAACCACCTTTAGCAATCACGGCACTAATTCCAAAAGTCGCAAGCCAATCAAAATAATGATCGTTACTATCAACTGTTAAAGTAATTTCACCAAAGTCCGGTACTTGCACAGTTGTTTGCCCGGGATCGGCTGGATCAATTTTGGCTTCAAATTGATAGCCCAAGCTTTGACAAGTGGGGTTGCCAATCACTTCCTGCGGATCAACAGTAGCTGCCTTAACTTCTAATATTAGAGGATTGAAATTAGACAAATTAAAAACCAATAAAAATAACAACACTCCATAAGAAGTTTGTTTGATTTTTTTCGGCTTGAGGCCTAATGCCTTGATAATAAATTTTTGCATATTATGATAATTTTTTAAAAATAAAAAGTTGATAAATTGAGACTTAATAATAAAATTTTTGTCAATTTATTATAATTATTTATTATAGCACATAAAAATAGTTTTGTCAAGGGTTTTTCGAGATAAGTGGGCCACAAAGAAAGAGTTAAAGAAAATAGAAGAAAAAAAGGGATTCATTTGAACGATCAAAAACAACTAAAAGTGACTCTAAATTGCGAGCTGATGGGATTAATTTAGGGCGCTTATTTTGCTTTTTTCATTCAAAAAACCTAGCCAGTTTTAACTTTGGCTAGGTTAGAGGAGC
>CAYOTM010000014.1:0-1732 GCA_964406935.1 uncultured Gammaproteobacteria bacterium | reverse complement strand
GCTTTTTTCATTCAAAAAACCTAGCCAGTTTTAACTTTGGCTAGGTTAGAGGAGCAATAATAAAAATGGCGACTTTATTAAGTTAAATTATTTAATATTAGCTAAATATATTAGATTATATCAAACTAGCTAACTAATTTGAGAAAATTACTAACTGACTAACAAATTGGATAAATTTTGGCTAAAATTAATCTAATTTAATTATCTAGTAACTAGTTCTGAAGTAACCACTAAGCGCTTGGCGGTGGAATAAATTGGATGGCAAGTATAAATTGTTAAAACACTCTCCTCTGTTGCTCGATGAGGCGAGGCGTCAGTCGGATCAACAATCTTGATATCTTTCACCCGATAAAAATAATCCTCACCCTGCCAAACGACTAAAAAAATGTCACCAATTTCTAGTTTATGAAGGAGATATAGGGTGAGATTATTTGGCGGTAAATAACGAAAGCGATGGCCAGTAATGACGGTGTTGCCGCCTAAATTAGGACGAGAACTACTGGGAATTAGCCAGGAGCCCAGAGACAGGCCGTAGGCCTCATTTTCGGTCACAATAATCGGCGAATTTACGCCAATCTTAGAGATAATTAGACGATCAGGATAACGCTTGGTATCCGCAGCGGCGGCCAAGTGAAGCTCTTCAGCAGAGCTAGTTGCTTCACTATTTTCTTCTTCAATCACCTGATTATCAGCCGCTGGCAATTGATTACGAAATTTATCCGCCTCCCGAGCGACAAATTCGATATCTTGGTAATTTTGGCTTTTACTAACTGATAATCGATATTTTAGCTCGGGATAAAGGGGTAAAATAACTAAATACAAGACGAGAAACACAAACAAAAGCTCCAGTAGCCAAACTGAAGCTTTTATAAGTTTTGACTTATCAAATTTAGTAAATAATTTTTTTTGCATGCTTAATTAAAGTCTCTAATCTTAATTATTTTTTGGAGAAAGCTAATTTCTGAGTTAAGTATTGGCGCAGACCAGCCGCTCCAGTAATTAAGCCAAGAAGTAAGATAAATTGTAGCCAGCTAAAACCAGTTTCGGCTAGAACAGCAATCGCTCGAACTTCGATTTCAGCCGGATCAGTCACAGAGTCGTGATTAGCTGAGCTCACAGTCGCAGTACTGACATAATCTTTAAGCTCCGCATCACCAGCGACATCAACTTTAACAATAATTGTTCTCGTTTCCCCGGCAATAATATCACCCAAATTCCAATCTTTAGTTTGGGTACCATCATCACTATAAGTTAGGCCATCGGGTAGAGTGTTGGTCAAAACCGTGTCAAACGAGGTAAGATCGCCATTGTTAGTGACCGTGATTTTATATTCCACACCTTTAGATCCAGGGTTGGCAAAAGGTGATAAAGGTTGGTTGTCTAAAATTAATTCCGGTGCCCCCTCTTCACCTAAGACAATAATTTCTGAAGCACCCGGAGCACAAGCCAAAGTTTGAGTCATTACTTTTTCTTCACCTAAAACTTCATTGAAATTATGGACAGAGACTGGTCGGAAGTAGTAAGTAGTGTTAGGAGCTAAACCATTAATAGCCACGCTGTGGCCAGTAACTGAGCTAGAAGATAAGGCGCTGGAATTGGCATAGCCATAATTAGGAGCTGAACCTAAGATGGAGTGTGACATGGTGTCATATAAAGCGCGGGAATTAGCTGAATAATTAGTTAGCCAGGTTAAAGTGACATCAACTAAGCCAGCCGGTGAACATTGCATGGT
>CAYOTM010000013.1:0-20429 GCA_964406935.1 uncultured Gammaproteobacteria bacterium | reverse complement strand
CATCCCTTAGTGTGTACAGCTTTTAACGCTGACTTTGATGGTGACCAAATGGCCGTTCACGTTCCTTTAACTAAGGAAGCTCGTCAAGAAGCAGCTGATATTATGTTGTCTTCTCACAATTTACTGAAACCAGCTACCGGTGATCCAATCGTTGCTCCGGGCCAAGATATTGTTTGGGGAGCTTATTACATTACTTACGATGATGCTATTCAAAAGGAAAAAAAGGATGAGCAATTAAAATATTTTTATAGTTCGGACGAAGCACAGCTGGCTTATGAAAGTAAATTTATTAATTTACATGATCCAATCTTAGTGCAAATTGACGGCAAGCGATTAAGAACCACTGTTGGTCGCGTAATTTTTAATTCTGTTTTACCAACTAAATTACAATTTATTAATGAGGTGGTCAACAAGAATAAAATTAAAGATTTAATTCGTGAGTCTTTACGCTTATATAGTGAAGAAGAGACGGTTAAGTTTATTGATGATTTAAAAAATAAAAGTTTAGAATTTATTACTAAGTCTGGTTTATCTTGGGGTTTTGGCGATCTGCCTTCTTTGCCCGAAAAGGATCATTTAATTGAAACGGCTAATCAACAAGTTGACATGATTCAAAATCAATATGAAGAGGGTCTCTTAACTGATAGTGAACGTGGTGCTAAAGTAATTGAAGAATGGACTAATACTAGAGATAAGATTGCTGATATTTGTAAACAAGGCTTAATGAATATTTTACCAGTTTACTCAATGATTGATTCTGGAGCGCGTGGTTCTTGGGCCCAGCCGGTTCAAATTTTAGGGATGAAAGGTTTGGTGACTTCGCCGTCTGGAGCAATTATTGAATTACCAGTAAAAGGTAACTTTAAAGAGGGTTTTGGTGTTTTAGAATATTTTATTTCTACTCATGGTGTTCGTAAGGGTTTATCGGATACAGCCTTAAGAACAGCTAACGCTGGTTATTTAACTCGTCGTTTAGTCGATGTTTCTCAAGACGTCATTATTTCCGCTGATGATTGCGGGGATAAAGACGGGATGGAACTATCACGGAAAGATACTGAGAAAATTGGTGAAGATTTCTTTCGTAAAATATTGGGTCGTTATTCTTCTAAAGACATTAAAGGTAAAGACGGCAAAGTAATTGTGAAGAAAAATGAAATTATTAACGAGGAGGTCGTTAAGGATTTAAGAATCCTTAATCCCGAAGCAGTCTTTATTCGTTCGGCGCTCGCTTGCCAGCTCCATAAAGGAATTTGTAAAAAATGTTATGGTTGGGATTTAGCTTATAATAAAGAGGTTAAACTGGGAACTACAGTGGGAATTATCGCCGCGCAATCAATTGGTGAGCCGGGAACGCAGCTAACGATGAGAACTTTCCATAGTGGAGGGGTGGCCGGTCAAGATGACATTACTCAGGGTTTACCGCGGGTAGAAGAAATTTTTGAAGCTCGTAGTCCTAAGAAAAAAGCTTTGATGTCTGATGTCGCTGGTCGAGTAAAAATTGAATTTGCTCAAAAAATTATTAAAGATCATGAAGGTAAAGAAATTTTAGTGAATAATCCACAAGCGAAAATTTTAAGCATCATTTATAAAGGCAAGGACCATGATAAATACTATTTCTCAGAAAAAATTAATGAAGTAAAGTTAGCCACTGGCGCGACCGCTAAAGATAAAAGTAAATTAGCAGTTAAGGTTTTAGTGAAAGAAGGTGATAAGGTTGGCAAAGGAGTAGAATTATTTAAAATTGGTTCTGAGTCCGTAAAATCTAAAGTAGCAGGGATTGCTAATGTAACGGAAAAATATGTTAGCGTCACCCACGAAGTGGATAAAGTCAAGGAATTTTCAATTTTAAAAGGCACGATGTTAATGGTTAAAGATGGCGATGAAATAAAAAAGGGTGACCAATTAACTGAGGGCAGCTTAGACTTGCGGGAACTTTATAAATTAAAAGGCCGTCTGGCCACTCAACAATATATTATTCGAGAAATTCAGTATGTCTATTCTTCTCAGGGCCAACCCTTAAATGATAAACACGTCGAAATTATTGCTCGTCAAATGTTTTCTCGCCACTTAATTTTAGGGGCTGGAGATACTAATTTATTACCTGGAGAAGTAGTTGAAGAGGAAGTTTTAGACCAAGCCAACATTAAAGTAAAGGGGGCGTCTAAATCTGAACGTTTATTAATGGGAATTACGAAAGCCTCGCTCAGCACCGATAGCTTTTTATCAGCCGCTTCTTTCCAAGAAACGTCTCGAGTCTTAATTGAGGCAGCAGTTAATGGCAAAATTGATTATCTGGAGGGTTTAAAAGAAAATGTAATTATTGGTTGTTTAATTCCAGCGGGCACGGGCTATAAAGGCAAAAAAAAGCGAGAAGTTTATTAAATTAAATTTAGTGTTTGCTAAAAATCCTCAGATTAATTATCCGAGGATTTTTTGTTTTTTTATGATTAATCAAGTATAATAATAATATCGATTATTATTTATTAATCGCTTATTTAAGATATGAAAATTCGTCCAGAGCGCTTAATTTTTTTTAGTATTTTTAGCCTTTTTTTAGCCTATTTTTTATTTCTTAAAATTTCTCCGACGGGACGTTTTTATTGCCAGTGGGAGGCTGGTAAACCAACTTATTTTTTTTCTGGTCGTAGTTGCTTTGGTCAGCCCTCTCCCCGTGATCGTTTAATTTTTAATGATTCCTTAAAAATCATCGGCGACCCTATTTATTTTTCTCTTTATAGTCCTCGAACTTTTAATAAATTATATTTAACGGTTATTTTTAAACCTGTTTTAGATGCCCCCTTAAATTTAATTGAAGCTGGTTTATTGGTTGATAAAAATTTGTGGCATTATAAATTACAACCGGTTTATAATTATTGGTTGGAAAATGAATTTCTTGACTGGCAAAAAATAACGGAGGAAGATTGGTCCTTATGGCAAAAAAATAGTAATTTTTTCACGATTGATCAGTGGTTGGAAGCGGCTAATAAACAAACGCTTGATTGCTCAGCCACTAGCTTGAATCATTGTTTGGCTCTTTATAATTTATCGGCGGAGCAGTTTTCTCAAATAACTACTCCCCAGCCACTTAATTTAGGTGATAGTGACAAGCTGCTTAGACCCGATTTTGCTTTACGGGGACGTCATAGTTTTTATGTTTATCTCCAGGATGGCCAGTTATTTTTAGAGGCTAAATTACAAGATTTAAATCAAAATAAAGATCTTGATTCGATAGAAATTATTGTTTATTCTAACAATCAAATTATTTTTCAGGATAAGTGGGAAGATGATCGGGGTGACTTAGAAACCAGCGGTCAAGTCTCTGACCCCTTTACAAAAACCGTTAATTTATCATCTTTACCGACTGCTCTTTATCGAATCGACATTAATATTAACGATGATATTGTAATTAGTGATTTAACAATTAAAGGTAGTACCTTATCTTTTCGCCAACGTTTATGGCCTTATCAGCCTAGTGATAAGTTGCCTCAATTATTTACTGATTACCCGGTAATTCAAGTAAAAGTTTTAGAACCAGCCGCTTATCAAGAGCTAGTATTTGCCGGTCAGAAAATTAATTTAGATAAAGTCTTTAAACAAACGGAAGTATTTGCTGAAAATTTAGTGAGCGAAACTACTTATGCTTTAGACCTTGAACGTGGTGGTCCTTTAATTGAGGGCCCAGGAGTTTTTAGTTGGTCTCAAGAATTATTATTTAATCCTGATTATCAACGCTTAGATCGTTTTTATAATCAACAAGCCGATTTTATCTTAGCTAATTACCAGGGGGTGACCCAGTTGGCTGATGGTTGGTTGCAAGCTGATTTAGAATTTGATCTAATTGGAGTTTATCGGGAAAAAGATAAATATAATTTAATTCTTTCCATTCCTGGCTTAAAAGTTGAAGATGATCAAGGTTATTTTATTGAACTGAAAGAATTGCGAGCCCAATTTGTTGGCCGAACACTAAAGGAGAAAATTAAATCAATGTGGCCTTAATTTATGTTAGATAAATTTATTAATCAAAATTATTTAATTATTAAACAAAGCTGGTATTTTTTATCGGCCCTCTTAGCGGCAATTACTTTACTGGAGTGGTGGTCACCGGGCCTAGTTCTAATGGTTTTCAATCCTTTATTTTTATTAATTTTATGGTTAATTGGAGCCATTATTTTATTGTGGTCTAAGCCAGTTATTAATTAATTACATGAATTGGAAAAAATTATTTCAAAAACCAATTGATAACATTACTCTGGCGGCCTCTTTAATTGCTCTTACTTCCTTGGTGTCGCGATTTTTAGGAATCTTCCGAGATCGAATTTTAGCTGGTCGTTTTGGCGCGGGCGAAGTTTTAGATATTTATTACGCGGCTTTTCGAGTACCTGATTTATTATATAATTTATTAGTGCTGGGAGCTTTATCGGCAGGCTTTATTCCGATTTTTACTTCTTTAATTAAATCGAGTGATCACAAGCAAGCTTGGCGCCTGGCTAATAATACACTCAATATTTTACTGATTTCTTTAGGGTCTTTAGTGATTTTAGGAATTATTTTTGTTAAACCCTTAACTTTTTTAATTACTCCAGGATTTAGTCCAGAAGCCAGAAGTCAAGTGGCAGCCTTGTCAGTAATTATGTTTTTGTCACCACTATTATTAGGTGCTTCAGGTGTTGTTGGAGGAATTTTACAATCATTTAAGCGGTTTATTACTTATTCTTTAGCGCCAATTTTTTATAATTTAGGAATTATTTTTGGGGCAGTTTTTTTAGTAGATATTTGGGGAATTAATGGTTTAGCTTGGGGGGTAGTTTTTGGTGCCACTCTCCACTTATTAGTTCAACTACCGGCTACTTGGCGCTTGGGTTGGCGTTGGCAATGGGTGTTTGATTGGCGAGATAAAACTTTACGACGCCTAACTCGCTTAATGCTTCCTCGAACTTTAAGTTTAGCGGTTACTCAAATTAATTTGGTAGTGATTACGATTATTGCTTCTGGCTTAGAGGCCGGCTCTTTAACAGTTTTTAACTTTGCTAATAATTTACAATCTTTTCCCATTGGTATTTTTGGGATTTCTTTTGCGATTGCTGTTTTTCCTGCTTTGTCAGAACAGGCGAGCTCGATTAATAAATTGGAAGAAATTTTTTCTACCACTATTCGGAAGATTTTATTTTTCATTATTCCCTCAACTGTTTTATTAATTACTTTGCGAGCCCAAATTATTCGAGTAATTTTAGGGACCGGGGCTTTTTCTTGGCGAGACACTATTTTAACAATGGATACTTTAGGATTTTTTGCCTTAGGACTATTTGCCCAAGCCACCATTCCCTTACTAGTTCGCATGTTTTATGTGCGGGAAGACTCGAAAACGCCTTTTTATTTAGGTTTAGCATCAGTGATTTTGAATATTTTTCTGGCCTTATTTTTAGGTCCAAAACTAGGGGTGGCGGGCTTGGCCTTAGCCTTTTCTTTGGCGGCCATTTTTCAATTTTTCTTGTTATGGTTGCGCCTATCAATGATTTTAGGTGATCTTCACTTTTCTAAAATTTTGGCCTCGACTTTAATTTTTTCCTTAGCTGCTTTACTGGCTGGTCTGGGCGTGCAAATTGCTAAATTAGCTATTTGGCCCTTTATTGATATGAGTACTTTTATAGGAGTTTTTTGGCAATTAGCCGTTTCCTCGGCAGTGGCTTTAATAATTTATTTAATGATTTGTTATTGGCTGGGCAGCGAAGAGCTTATAGGCTTTCTTAACTCCCTGAAGAGACGTTGGCTTTGGAAAAAGGTTAGGACTGGCGATTCTAGTGAAGCTCGGGGTTTATAATTCTTGAGTAGCATTTTAGTGAGCTTCAGGCCAATCTTGGCAAGACTTCTTATTGGTAATTTTTTACTTTTGACAGGCCCGGTTTTATAAGGTAAATTATAATTTCTTCTTTTATTAATTTTTATGAAAGATAAGATCAGAAATTTTTGTATTATTGCTCATATTGATCATGGTAAATCAACGCTAGCTGATCGGATGTTGGAAGTTACCAAGACAGTTGACAAGCGACAGATGAAAGATCAATTACTTGATGGCATGGATCTAGAAAGAGAGCGGGGCATCACTATTAAATTACAACCAGTGACGATGCAATTTAATGGTTGGCAATTAAATTTAATTGATACTCCGGGTCATGTTGATTTTTCTTATGAAGTTTCTCGTTCCTTAGCGGCCGTAGAGACTGCGGTTTTATTAGTGGACGCTACTCAGGGAATTCAAGCCCAAACACTGGCTAATTTATATTTAGCCCTGGAGCAAGATTTAACCATTATTCCGGTAATTAATAAAATTGATTTACCGGCGGCTGATATTGAAAAAAGTCGTCAGGAAATTATTAGATTATTAGGCTGTGAGGCCGAGGAAATTATTTGTGCATCTGGTAAAAAAGGTGAGGGAGTAAGCGAAATTTTACAAGCCGTGATTGATCGTGGTCAAGCACCTCTACGTGGCCAAACAGATGTTAGTCGAGCTTTAATTTTTGATTCTAAATATGATGAATATAAAGGGGTGGTTGCTTATGTGCGAGTGTTTGATGGTCAACTAAAAAAGGGTGATAAGATAAAATTATTAGCTACTAAAGCGGTTTCGGAGATTTTAGATATTGGGATTTTTACTCCCTTCTATCGCTCCACTGGCGTTTTACAGGTTGGTGAGATTGGTTATATTGTGACGGGTTTTAAGCAGGTTGGTGATTGTCGCGTGGGTGATACTTTATTTTTAAATCAAGATCAGGTGGAGCCACTAGCTGGTTATAAAGAAGTTAAACCAATGGTCTTTGCGGGAATTTTTCCTCGTGAAGGCAGTGCTTTAACTGACTTAAGGGAGGCGATGGAGAAGTTAAAATTAAACGACGCCGCTTTAATGTATGAACCAGAACGGTCTGATGCTTTGGGCTTCGGTTTTCGCTGTGGTTTTCTTGGTCTTCTTCATTTAGAAATTTTTCAAGAACGTCTCCGTCGTGAATATGGCTTAGATTTAATTGTCACGATTCCTAGCGTTGCTTATCGAATAATTAAAAAAGATGGTCAGGAAGAAATTATTCGCACCCCCCAAAAACTGCCGGAAGCTAATCAGTTAGAAAAGATTTTAGAGCCCTGGGTATCTTTAGATGTCATCACCCCCCAAGAATATATCGGCAATATTATGGCTTTAGCTCAAGATAAACGGGGGATTTATAAAAATACTCAATATATTTCTAGCGGCAACGATCAAGCTCGAGTAATTTTACATTATGAAATACCCTTGTCAGCCATTTTGACCGATTTTTATGATAAGATTAAAAGTGTGTCGGCTGGCTATGCGTCGATTAATTATGAATACTTAGATTATCGTGAGGCTGATGTGGTAAAAATGGATATTTTAGTAGCTGAAGAAATTATTGAATCTTTAGCAACGATTGTTTATCGTGATGAGGCTTATCGTCAGGGTAAAGAAGTAGTTAAAATCTTAAAAGATACTCTGCCTCGCCAAATGTTTGTTTTAAAATTACAAGCGGCTGTCGGTGCTAAAATCATTGCTTCTGAACGGTTAAGTGCGATGCGTAAAGATGTCACTGCTAAATTATATGGAGGCGACGTTACCCGTAAACGAAAATTATTGGAAAAACAAAAAAAGGGTAAGAAAAAAATGTTGCAGGCCGGCAAGGGGAGCGTGGCAATTCCGGCCGATACTTTTGTTAAAATTTTAAAAAGATAAAACTTATGAAAAGAAAAAAAATTATTAAGATCGTCTGGTTATTTATTTCCATCATGGTTATTGTTTCGATGGTTGCCTGGTCAGTTGGGGTCGCCTTTTTTTAATTATTAGATTATGAATAATAAAAAGTGGCAGTTTTATCCGCAGCTTCCTGATGATTTACTAAGTAAGTTACAGTCGGCTGATAGTCAACTCTCAGTAATTGTGGGTCAATTATTGTATAACCGAGATTTAAAAACCATTTCTCAAATGACTGATTTTTTAGCCGCTCAAATTACGGGCGGTGATTTTGATCCGGTCGGTGACTGGTTGGCGTCTCACGACCCTTTTTTGTTTAAAGACATGGATCAGGCGGTGACTTTAATTATTGATACTATTAAACAAGGAGAGCTAATTATTGTTTATGGTGATTATGATGCTGACGGCGTTACGGCTGCCGCTACTTTAGTAGATACTTTAAGAATTTTAGGAGCGAAAATTGATGTTTATTTACCTGATCGGGTGAGTGAGGGTTATGGTTTAAATACAGTAGCGATTGATCAAATTAAATTCCAGGGCGCCAAATTGATTATTACGGTTGATAATGGTATTCGCAATCAAGCAGAAATTGCCTATGCCAAATCTTTAGACCTCCAGTTAATTGTTACTGATCATCATGTAGTGCCAGAAAAATCTGAGGAAATGCCCGATTGTTTAATCATTGACTCGGCTGACCCTAAGAGTGGCTATCCCTTCCCATTTTTAGCTGGCGTTGGCGTCGCTTTTAAATTAGCTTGCGCCCTGCTCTTTAAAGCTAACTTACCAGCTAAGCAAAAAAAATTAATTTTAGAACGAAATTTAGATTTAGTAGCCGTGGGAACGATTGCTGACCTAGTACCTTTAATTGGTGAGAATCGATTGCTAACTAAACGGGGTTTAGAAATTTTAAATCGAGACCGTCGTTTAGGTTTAAGAGAATTAATTAAAATCGTCCGTAATGATGATCGTCCTTTGCAGTCCTGGAATGTTAGTTGGCAAATTGCTCCGCGTTTAAATGCCGCTAGTCGAATTGGACATGCTAATAGCGCTTTTACTTTACTAACGACTGAGGACGCAACTGAGGCCAAGGAATTATCTCAAGAATTAAATCGACGCAATTTAGAACGTCAAGAAATTACTGATCAAATTATTTCTCAAGTTGAGTCCGGAATTGATCCTAATAATTTGCCCAATATCATTATTAGCTTAGCGGAGAGCGATCAGTTTTGGAATGAGGGAGTGATTGGTTTAGTGGCTGGTAAGATTTGTGAAAAATATTACCGGCCAACCTTAATTGTTTCCCGGATTGTGGAAGAAGCTGAGCTAGACCCAATTTCTTCAACTATGCGGGCAACTAAGGTGTCATTTAAAGGGTCAGGTCGCTCAGTTGATGGTTTTAATTTAATTGCGGCAATTGAAAAAACCGCCGATTTTTTGGATAAATATGGAGGCCATCCAATGGCTTGTGGTTTTTCCTTAAAAAATGAAGTTGATTGGGAAAATTTTTATCAACAAATGCAGTTAATTGGTCAAGAGATTGATCCTCAAATTTTGGTTCCTAAGTTAAAATTAGACGCCCCTCTTTTATTAGCTGATATTAATTTAGAGTTAGCTGAACAAATTAATCTTCTAGCCCCCTTTGGTCAGGCTAATCCGCAACCTAAATTTGCTTGCCAGGAAGCAAAATTAATGGAGCTGTTGTTTATTGGCAGCGGCGAAAAACATGTTAAGTTAAGATTTTCTCAAACCGACGCTAAGAGTGGTCAGGCTAAATCAATTTGGACAATATTTTTTAATGGAGCAAAGCAGTGCCGTGAATTAAATATTGGTCAAAATTATGATCTAGCTTATTATTTAGAAATTAATGAATTTAATGGTCGTCGCGATCCGCAATTAAAATTAATTGATATTAGGGAGCACGAATAATTAATAATCAGACCGTTTAGGGTCTAAAATATTTTAATTTATGAAACTAACTATTTATAGTGATGGTGGGGCGCGCGGTAATCCTGGGCCAGCCGGCATTGGGGCAGTTATTTATGATAGCTCAGGAAAGATTATTAAAGAAATATCTCAATTTTTAGGGCGAGCGACTAATAATCAGGCGGAATATCGGGCAGTAATTTTTGCCTTGGAGGCGGCTAAGTCTTTGGGCGGGAAAGAGATCACTGTTTATTTAGATAGTGAGTTAATTGTTAAACAAATGAATCGGGAATATAAAGTAAAAAATAAAGACCTAGCCCCTTTGTTTTTACAAGTTTATAACTTATCTTTAACCTTTACTAAAATTAATTTTATTCACATCCCCCGAGAAAAAAACCAGCTAGCTGATAAGTTAGCTAATCAAGCAATGGATGCGGGCGTTTAAATATTTTTATTATTTAAAAATTTATTATCAAATAAAAAAAATATTAAATAGAAAATATTTAAACAAAAAACCACCTAATAATTTATGGGTGGTTTTTTATAAATACTTAGATTTTGAATTATATATTTTTTATTTAAATTATTATTTATAACCTATCGTCCAGTGGGAGACCAATGCCACGGCTCACTTGATATTTCTGCATAAAGGCCATTGTCATTCATACAACTTTTTAAACCAGAGTTTTCATTGTATGCCCAGCTCATCAAAATACCATCCACTCTAACAATATCGATTGCTAAACCTGAACCATGATTAGAGCAACAAGGAGTAGCAGCATTATTTGGCCTCCCTCTTCTTGTCCAATCTTCTTTAGTTTGAATTTGACCTAATGCACTTCTCCATCCAGAACTTATTTTAAATAAATTATTTTGAGAATTATTTTTTTGGTTTACACAATCCATTGCTTTATTAAATTTTTCTAAGGTTGTTTGGTGAACCTTTTTTTGAGACATGGGGTCGGTGGTTAAATTAGGGGCTTCTTGTTCCCCAAAAGCCCGGCAAACACTTAAGTCACCTTTTCGGGCAGCTAAACAGCCAGTAAGATAGGGATTACTGCCTGGGCTTAAATCCATTTCAGAACAAGATAAATTATCTATTACATCTATTTTTAAAGACTTTAGCTTAATTAAGTCTGGGTTTATTTGATAAAGAATTAAATAGGATCCAAAAAGTAACATTAAGCCAATTAAGCTTCCAGAAATTAAGGATTTAGCCTGGCTAATGCGACTGGCGTTACCGGCCGATACCAACCAAATTAAACCGCCAGCCATTAAAACAATAGCGGCTAGAATACCAGCAATACCGACCGAATATTGGTACATACCTTGAATATACTCAGCTATCCAAGGGACACTACATTCAGTGCGACCACCCTCTACAACAATACAGCTTACCGCGCTTAATTTAATATTAGGAGGCATTTTAACTTGAAATTCAGGAATTTTAAAACGGGGTTCAGTATTATCAGCGGCTTGAGAAATATTTATAGCAAATAAAATATTTAAGAGAAATGCTATTAAGATTAGTAAAAAAAATAATTTAATATTTTTATTTTTTTTAAACCTTATCATATTTGATATTTTATTATATTATAATCAGCAATTTTTTGAATAGTATTAATTTCTTGTTTGCTTAAATGCTTAAAGCGCCCCTGTATTTTTAAATATTCAGTTACTGGCTGACTAGTAAAGCTTTTATTAATACTGGAGTTAATTAATTTGCCATTTTCATATTCTAAAAGTGGATAAAGTCCGGTCTGAACGGCTAACTTACCAACGCGGGCAGCTTGATCGCTTTTTAGTTGCCAACCAGGAATACAAGGGCTAAGAATTTGTAAATAAGTTGAGCCAGAAAATTCTAAAGCTTTTTTCACTTTAGCGCTAATATCATCAGGATAACCAGAAACACTTTGAGCAGCATAAGCTAGACCGTGAGCTAAAGCGACTTGTAGCATATCTTTTTTATGACCAGCAAAACCAGGACTTTTTAGGCCGCTGGGTGTAGTGGTAGTGTGGGCGCCAAAAGGAGTGGCCCCTGAAGCTTGAATGCCAGTATTAGAATAGGCTTCCGTGTCATAGCAAATATATAAAACTCGATCATTCCTTTCCCATAGACCACTAATTAGGCCCACACCAATGTCATAAGTACCACCATCACCCGCCTGAACGACAACCTTGATATTATTTTTTTTCGCTTGGATCAAAGCTGCTCTCACCCCACTTGCCACGCCAGCGGCATTGGCAAACAGGGAGTGAATCCAGGGGAGATTCCAGGAGCTAGTGGGATAGGCAGTAGTGGTGACCTCCAAACAACCAGTGGCATTAACAATGATCGTATTTTGGTCTAAAGCTCTCATTACTGCTTGAACGGCTGATAATTGACCACAGCCAGCACACGCATTGTGGCCGGGAGAGATATTAGTCTTATTTATTTTCATAAATTGTATTTATTAAATTAAGAGGCTGGCTTACAACACATTAAACCGTTGACGCACTTTCTTCCATTTTGATCTAATATATAATTATTTGGGCAACTATTTACGCAATGCCCGTTGCTTCCACATTTTTCATTTATTTTACCAAGATTTACTAAACAAGATCCAAAATAACAAAAACCACAATTGCCATCGGAATTGCAATTAGTTAATGCTCTATTGTCTGATAAACATAAAGTACCATTATTTTGATTAGTGCAGTCAATAACATTTTCGCTATAATCGCAATATTTATCAGACCAAGAGTATGAAATATAAGCCGCACCCAGCCAATCACTATTATTTAAATTGTCTGGACAATCGTTTCTATTAGTAGGGAAATTAAGAAAAACACTATCAACACCTAGCTGAAGAAAATTACTTACAGTTACGCCAGTAATTACTGCTGAACAGCAACCTCTTTTAACACAAGCAGATCCTGCGCTGGCATTATATTGACTGCCCATAGTGCCTCTAATTTCATAAGTGTTAGGAGCATAATTTTTATCGTACCAAGTGCCATTACAATCAATTTTCGTTTTCATTTGAGCGATATTGTAAGTTTGTTGATTCAGTCCAACGCTTTCTTCAATACAACAACCAATTTCTAGTTTGTATATATTATCAATATTACTAAGATCAAAATTAACCAATCTTGGATTAATAGTATTTAAAACCACCCAAGAACCAAATAATAAAATTAAGCCAGTTAAACTACCAATAATTAAATCCTTGGCTTTGCCGACTCTTTCCTGACTGCCGGCTGAGGTTAACCAAATAATCCCGCCGGCCATAATCATCACCGCTGCTAAAATTGCTACTACGCTAATTCCATATTTATAAATTGCTTGAACAAATAAGGCAATGTAATAAGTGCTGCCCTTGTCCATGGTTATTTCGTCAGCAAAATCCGTTCCGGGTATGCCAACCTGCATTTTATAAGTAATGTTTTTATCTTCCTGGGCGATGGCAATTCCGGCACTAAAAATAATGGTAATTAGTGACCAGAGAAGAGCGGTGATAATAATTTTTTGATATTTTTTCATATCAATTTAGGAAAAATTAATTATTGCTTTAGTTTTTTTAGCAATTATCTCCTGAATCTTTTCTTCGCTAATGTCTTGGCCACCGAGACCCAGTAAATAATTAATAATTGGTATTTTTAATCCCTGGAGACTGGCTTTAACATCCAAATAGAGAGGCCCGCCAGCGGCTCCTGGGGAAATTGCTTTTTCTAAAACGATAATCCGTTTTGCACTTTTGGCCAGCTTTAAAACTTCTGCCTGCGGAAAGGGTCGATAGGTTTTTATTCGCAGCAAGGCAGCTTTAGGTTGAGTTTTTAGAACTTCTTTTATTGTCCCGCTAACTGAGCCCATGGCGATAATTAAAGTAGCGGCCTTTTGGGGTCCAAGATATTCGACTAAACCATTATCAACTAAGGGCTTGGGGCTCAACTTCACGGGAAATAATTTTTGCCAGGATTGATAAGCTTGATTAATTTTGGCTTCCGCCCCTAATAAATCAAGATGTAAATTTTGGCGTTCTTGCCAATAATCATTAGGCGTAAAGAAGGCGCCAATGGTAATTGGTTTTTGGGGATTAAGATAAGTTCCCATAACCGGCTTATAATTTGGCAAGAATTTTTTAATTAATTTTTTTTCGGGAATGACCACTGAATCATAAGAATGAGTGAGAATAAAACCATCAACGTTCACCATAACTGGGAGGCGCAAGGCCTCGGCAATTTTATAAGCAATAATGTGTTGGCTAACGGCTTCTTGATGATCGGCCGCAAATAACATTATCCAACCAGCGTCGCGTACAGCCATCGCATCGCTGTGATCATTCCAGATATTAATGGGTGCTCCGACAGCTCGATTGGCAATCGTCATCACTACCGGCAATCTTAAGCCAGAAATATTAAATAAAACTTCAGTCATTAATAATAAACCCTGAGAACTAGTGGCGCTATAAACCCGCTGACCAGTAGCACTGGCTCCTAAAACAATTGAAGCAGCCGCAAACTCACTTTCGGCTAATAAGTATTGATAATTAGCTTGGCCATCAGCTTTAAATTTAGCTAAATCTTCAACGATGTGAGTTTGGGGAGTGATTGGATAAGCGGCGACAACAGCTGGCTCAATCCGGTTAACAGTTAAGGCAATCGCCCGTGAGCCCTCTAAAAGTTGGGCTACTTTTTTATTTTTAGGTTTATTCATATTAAGAAAAAATTAACGATAATCTTTGACCATTTTAATTGCTTTTACTGGACACTGCTCAGCACACAAACCGCAGCCTTTGCAATAACGATAATCAACGACTGGTTTGTTAGTTTTTTTAATTTTTTTCCAACTAATACAGGGCTCGGGACAGAGCTTGATACATAAACCACAGCTAATACATTTTTTATGATCGATTTCTGGACGATTAGTCCGCCAATTTCCTGTTTGGTTAACCACTGTTCCGCCAGGGCCAGTATAGGGACGGATTACTTTAGCGGCTGGTTTCTTGGCAGTTACCCTAGGAATCTTATTATTATTTTTATTTGGCATAATATTGATAAGCTTGATTAATTGCTTGGCAATTTTTTTTAATTATATCATTTCCTTTATCAGCAAATTTATGATTGATTGCCTGATGCAAAGATTCAATTTTAATTAGTTTAGTGGCTTTAACAAAAATTCCTAAAGTGACAGTATTAACAATATTTTTACCAATTACTTTTAGGGCAATGGCGGTGGCTGGGGCGGTAAAAATATTTTTTTCGGGAATTTTAATACTTAGTTGTTGGCTAATTTGTTTAGGAGTATCCTCAGAGTTGATTACCATGATAGTTTTTTCACTGACGCCATCTAGAGTATTTTTTAAACTTAATAAAGTGGGATCTTGAATAATAATAATGTCGGGTTGATAAATTTGCGCCCGACTGAGAATTTTATTTTTACTAAGACGAACAAAGGATTGAATGGGGGCACCGGTTCGTTCCACTCCAAATACAGGGAAAGCTTGGGCTTGCCAGCCTTCAGAAAAAGCAGCTAAAGCTAATAGCTCAGCAGCTGTGACTACGCCTTGCCCGCCACGACCATGTAAACGAATTTTAATAACCATAAAACAAAATTATTATTTAAAAGTCAGCTAATAATGTATCAATTAAAGCTAAAAAACTATCTAAAGGAACATAGCCAACTACTTGATGATTATTAATAAACCAAACAGGGGTTCCTTCCAGTCTTAAATATTCACTATCTTGAAAATCATTAGCAATAATTGGTAAATTATTTTTATCGTGTAAACAAATGGCAAACTGAGTAGGGTCTAAATTCAATTCGCCACTCAATGTTGTTAATTCTAAAGCTAAATCCTCTTCTTCTAAACTAGAGAACCTATCTTGTTGAGCAAATAATTGTTCATAAAATCCCCAATAGTTATTTTGTTCGCCAGCACAGTGAGCGCTTAGAGCTAAATCTACGGAATTAGCGTGTAAAGGAAAGTCACGATGAATAAAACGAACGTTTTCGGGGTAAAGATTTTTAACCGCTAAAACAATATCAGCTGAATTAGCACAAAAAGGACAGGCAAAGTCAGAAAATTGAACAATAGTAATTGGAGCAGTAGCTGGCCCAAAAGATTGATTATTATAATCGCCTAAAATTGCCTCTTCATATTCTCGGGCTAAGCGTTTTTGGTCTTCAACAAAGGATTGCCGGTTATATTCCTTAGCGGTTTTTACTATATAAATAGCCGAGGCGATTAATAGGGAAATAAAAATTGCGGCGATAATTAAAATAATAATTCCCCAGGGCTTTAAATACCAAGCTCGCAATTTTTTACGATGACGCGATTTCATTTGCGCATATTTTACTCTTTCATCTAAACTCATATTGGTAAATTAAAATAATTGAAAAATAAAGATTTTTTCAGTATAATTTTATTATATCATATAACAATTAATTTGCTAATTTATGAAGCTTATTTCCTGGAATGTTAATGGCATTAGAGCAATTTTAAAAAAAGATTTTTTAACTACTATCTCAAAAGTGAAAGCTGACCTTTATGGCTTACAAGAAATTAAAATTTCTCAGGCAACTATTTTAGAAAATAATTTTGAATTTCCCGGCTATCAACCCTCCTGGCATAGTGCCCAGCGGCCTGGTTATAGCGGGACTGCTTTGTTAATTAATAATCAATCTTCTCTTAGTCAAGGAGTCTACCGGTCTGGCTTAGGTGATTTAGAATTTGATAGCGAAGGGCGAGTGCAGATTTTAGAAACTAAGAATTTCTTTTTTTTCAATATTTATTTTCCTAATGCCAACGCAGAGTTGTCACGTTTAGATTATAAAATGCGCTTTAATCGGGTCCTGCTTAATTATCTTAAAAAATTAGATCAAAAGAAGCCGGTAATTTTAAGTGGTGATTTTAATGTCGCTCATCAAGCAATTGATTTGGCCAGACCCAAGGAAAATGAAGGAGTGGCGGGCTTTACCCAAGAAGAAAGATCTTGGCTTGATCAGTTGTCTGCGGCTGGTTTTATTGATAGCTTCCGCTCGCTTCATCCGAAAAAAATTCAATATTCTTGGTGGAGTTTTCGATCTATGGCTCGCGAGCGAAATATTGGCTGGCGGATTGATAGCTTTTGGCTGTCTAAGCGTTTAGCCCCGCATTTGCAAAAAGCCTTTATTTTAGATAAAGTATTAGGTTCTGATCATGCCCCCGTGGGGATTGAATTAGATTTTAAATAAAATTAATTATTAACTTATTTATATGTACGATCATCAGTCTTTGGAAAAGAAGTGGCAAGATTATTGGCAAAAATTTCAAACCTATCTTAGTCACGAAAATCCTGACAAGGAAAAATATTATATTTTAGACATGTTTCCTTATCCTTCCGGGGCTGGTCTTCATGTTGGTCATCCTAAAGGTTATATCGCCACTGATATTATTGCTCGTCTAAAAATGATGCAGGGCTATCAAGTACTTCATCCGATGGGCTTTGACGCTTTTGGCTTGCCGGCGGAAAATTATGCTTTGAAAAATAAATTAAACCCGAAAATTTCGACGGAAAAAAATGTGATTAATTATAAACGGCAGCTTAAAATGTTGGGGCTGTCTTATGATTGGTCACGAGAAATAAATACTACTGATCCTGAGTATTATAAATGGACGCAATGGATTTTTTTACAAATGTTTAAACGCGGTTTAGCTTATCAATCCGATGAAGCAATTAATTGGTGTCCTGATTGTAAAACCGGCTTAGCCAACGAAGATTTAGAGGCGGGTCATTGTGAGCGTTGTGGTAGTCTAGTAGAGAAAAAATCTTTAAGACAGTGGGTTTTAAAAATTACTGATTATGCTGAGCGCTTGCTTCAAGATTTAGATTTATTGACTGACTGGGAAGAGGCGATTAAAGAAATGCAGAGAAATTGGCTTGGTAAAAGTGTAGGGACGGAAATTAGTTTTTCTTTAACTGATGATTTAGGTGAGATTAAAGTGTTTACCACTCGAGTTGATACGATTTTTGGTTGTACTTATTTAGTACTCTCTCCCGAGCACCCTTTATGGGAGACGCTCGCTTTGAAAATTAAAAACTGGTCAGCCATTAAAAAATATATTGATGACTGTGCTCATAAAAGTGATTTAGAAAGAACCGATTTAAATAAAGAAAAAACTGGCTTGTTAGCTCAAGGTATCTTAGCGATTAATCCTTTTAATCAAAAAGAACTGCCAGTTTTTGTCGCTGATTATGTTTTAGCCTCTTATGGCACCGGAGCAGTGATGGCCGTGCCGGCTCATGATGAACGTGATTTTGAATTTGCTAAAAAATATCAATTACCGATTAAATTTGTTATTCAAGCAGTAACTGGCCCAGTTAACGAAAACGAAGTATTTATTGATGACGGCCGACTAGTTGATTCGGGCGAGTTTTCTCAACTAAGCTCTAGCGAGGCCAGAGATAAAATGACTATTTGGTTAAATGTTAATAATTTAGGACAGGGAAAAATTAATTATAAATTAAAAGACTGGGTTTTTTCCCGCCAACGCTATTGGGGTGAACCAATTCCGATTATCCATTGTCAAACCTGTGGGGCCGTACCAGTCCCAGAAGATCAGCTGCCGGTTGTTTTGCCCGAAGTTGATCATTATGAACCAACTGGTACTGGTGAGTCGCCATTAGCTAAAATTGAAGATTGGTTAAACGTAACTTGTCCGCAGTGTAATCAGCCAGCTAAACGAGAAACTAATACCATGCCTCAATGGGCGGGTTCTTGTTGGTATTATTTACGTTTTCTTGATCCCCATAACCAAGAGTCTTTAGTTAGCCCCCAAAAAGAAGTTTATTGGTCGCCGGTTGATTGTTATGTTGGCGGAGCGGAACACGCTACTCGACATTTAATTTATGCTCGTTTTTGGCATAAATTTTTACATGACATCGGAGTTGTTAGTCAGCCTGAACCCTTTATTAAACTACGTCAGGTTGGTTTAATCATGGGAGAGGATGGTCGAAAAATGTCTAAACGTTGGGGTAATGTAATTAATCCCGATAAAATAGTGGCTGATTATGGAGCGGACACCGCTCGTGTTTACACAATGTTTATGGGACCTTTTGAGCAAATTAATATTTGGAATAATCGCAGTCTAATTGGTTCGCGTAAATTTTTAGAAAAATTTTATAATTTATTTAAGCAATCAGCCATTAAAGAAGATAAGCGTTTGCTCGGTCAACTTCATAAAACAATTAAAAAAATAGAAATTGATATTGTTAATTTTAAATTTAACACGGCTGTGTCGGCTCTAATGATTTTAACTAATGAGGTAACTGATTTTATTAAAAATAATCAGGCTTGGCCTTTTGGCCCCAATGAGCAACAAATGCTTATTCAATTAATTGCTCCCTTAGCGCCTCATTTAGCTGAAGAATTGTGGCAGCAATATGATAATCAGACTAGCATTTTTTTATCTTCCTGGCCCAAGTACCAGGCCGACTTAGCTCGTGATGAGGAAATTACTTTGGGCGTACAAATTAATGGTAAGCTACGAGCCACGATTACTTTGCCAGCGGAGGCCGACGAAGAACTCGCTTGGTCGCTAGCCAAGCAAGATCCCCAGCTCACCAAATGGTTAACCGGTAAACAAATAGTAAAAAAGATTTATGTTCCGGGAAGAATATTTAACATTGTAATTAAATAAATGGCATCTTTATTAGCCCAAACTCAAGCGCTTTGTCGTTTATATAATATTCAGCCGGCCCGCTCTAAAGGACAAAATTTTTTAATTAATGAATCTGTTTATGATGAGATTATTCGGGCGGTTAATTTTGACGAACAGACAATTTTAGAGGTTGGTCCTGGGCTAGGATTTCTATCGGCGCGTTTAGCCAAGCAAGCTAAAAAATTAGTAGCCGTTGAGCTTGATGATCGCTTGGCTAAATTTTTGCAGACAGCTAGTTGGGCTAAGCAACTCACTACTTTACAAATTGTTAATCAAGATATTTTAAAATTTAATCCTCAAGATTATTTTCAGCCAAAAATTGGTTATCAGGTGGTGGCTAATTTACCCTATAATATTAGTTCGATATTTTTACGCACCTTTTTAAGCCATGTTTTTCCACCCACTTCTTTACTTCTGATGCTTCAACAGGAAGTGGTAGAAAGAATTTTAGCTACTCCGCCCAAAATGAATTTATTAGCTTTTTCCGTTCAATATTATGCTCAAGCTAAAATGCTTCGTCAGGTTCAAGCTGCTGATTTTTGGCCGCAGCCCCAAGTCGATAGCGCTCTAATTAAAATTACTTATCAAGCCGATCGTTTAATTGATGGTTTAGTAGGACCTGAGAAAATAGCGACTGACCGTCAAGTTTTTTGTTTAGCAAAAATTGGTTTTAGCGCTAAACGAAAAATGTTAAAAAATAATTTAGCCGCTGGTCTAAAAATGGACACCGCCTTAATTCAGCAAGCCCTGCTTGATATTGGTCATTCCATAAATTGTCGAGCGGAAAATTTATCAGTTAATGATTGGCAAAAATTAACTAAAATTATTTTCAAAACTTAATTTTTCTGATTTTATTTTATTTTTTCAATTCATGGCCCAGAAAAATGTTTTCTCAGCTATAATTTAGTTGTTATCTTCCACCTTTTTATGTTATAATAACTTTAATAATAATCGAAATTATTTAGCTTATTTTTTAATTAGTTGTTTAATTATTTTTTATGGATGTGTCTTTTAAGCGACCACCCTCAGAACAAAAACAAGACCCTTTAAAGGCGCGTCAAAATGGCGCTGCT
>CAYOTM010000012.1:0-22551 GCA_964406935.1 uncultured Gammaproteobacteria bacterium | reverse complement strand
TGCTCCCACACGAGTTTGAGTCGTGCGCGTCTGCCAGTTCCGCCATCGCGGCCCTTTATTCAATTATGTTTGTTAGTATAATAAATAAGCCTCTTCTTGTCAAAATAAATTATTAGTTGTCAAAGCTCTTCTTTTTAAGTATAATTTAAATAGCGACTGATTTTTTATTTATGGTCGTTTAAGTTTTTATGGGAAAAATTATTGCTATTATTAATCAAAAGGGAGGCGTCGGAAAAACTACTACGGCCGTTAATTTAGGGTCTTTTTTGGCAAGCTTTGATCGTCAAGTCCTATTAATTGATCTTGACCCTCAAGCCAATGCTAGCTCTGGTTTAGGTTTTGCGATTGATAAATTAGAATCTGGTGTTTATGAAGCCTTACTTGGTCAAATAGAGTTTTCAAAAATTATTAAACGCACCAAACAATCAACTCTTCATTTAGCCCCCGCCACCCCTAATTTAGCTGGTGCTGGGGTAGAGTTAGTTAATTTGCCGGATCGGGAATTTAGATTACAATTGGCTTTAAAATCAATTGGGGAAAATTATGATTATATTATTATTGATGGCCCCCCTTCTTTAGGTTTATTAACGGTTAATTCTTTGACGGCCGCTGATGAGGTTTTGATTCCCATCCAAAGTGAATACTATGCCCTAGAGGGCCTTGGGCAACTTTTAGAAACTATCAATTTAGTTCAAGCCCATCTCAAGCCATCCTTAAAAATTATGGGGGCGGTTATTACTATGTTTGATCGTCGTAATAAATTATCCGGTGCTGTTATGGAAGAACTTTATCGTCACTTTCCCGATAAAATTTTCCGCTCAATTATTCCACGTTCCGTTCGGCTAGCGGAAGCCCCAAGCTATGGTCGTTCAATTTTACATTATGATCCTAACTCCAAGGGAGGCAAAGCTTATGAAAATTTAGCCCGGGAAATTATTGCCTTAGAAAATTAATTTTTAATTTTATGTCTCAAGCCTTAGGTCGCGGTCTTGGCTCGTTAATTCCTAAAAAAACTTTAAACCTTGATCCAGCTGATACTTCTTTAGAGTCCACTCCCGTAACAATCAGTGACGAAGAGCGGATTTGGCCGGTAGCTCCTAATTTTATCGATGCCAATCCTTATCAGCCGCGAACCTCTTTTGCTAATCAAGCCCTTCAAGAGTTAGTTGATTCTATTCGTCAACATGGTATCTTGCAACCTTTAGTGGTTACTCGTCAGGGCAATCGTTTTCAATTAATTGCTGGCGAACGGCGCTTGAGAGCCGCTATTGAATTGGGCCTTGATACGGTCCCAGTTTTAATTCGTCAAGCCGATGAACAAAAAAAATTAGAGCTCGCCTTAATTGAAAATTTACAACGCCAAGACTTAAATCCGATTGAGTCAGCGATTGCTTATCGGCGTTTAATTGATGAATTTAATCTTACCCAAGAAGAAGCCGCCTTAAAAGTCGGCAAAGCTCGCTCTAGTTTAACTAATTCTTTGCGACTCTTAAGCTTACCTGAATCCATTCAAAAATCTTTAGCCTCTGGTCATTTAAGTGAGGCGCATGCTAAATATTTATTAGGAATTGAAGATCCTGACCAACAATTAAATATTTTTAAAAAGATTTTACGGCATAGCTTGTCAGTTAGTGAAACCGATCAATTAATTAAAAAGCTTGGCGGCACCAAAGAGGCTCGCTTAAAATATCACGGGGGCGATCGCGAACAAGAAGAAAAATTACAAGCTCACTTTGGCACTAAGGTATTCATTAAACGTCAGGGTCGAGGTGGTCGTTTAATTATTGAATTTTATTCCGAAGAAGAATTGTTAGCCATTATTCAAAAGATTCGTCAGTCTTCAACTTTTCACTAATTTATTAACCCTCTTTGCCTATTTAATAAAAAGACAACTTTTCTAGTTGTTTTTTATTATTTGCCAAGTCAGTGACTCTATACTAAAATAATAAAATAGTCTTATTAATTATTTAAGATTTTTATCATGCCCTTCGTCCACCTCCACAATCATAGTCATTATTCCTTACTTGACGGCTTATTAAAGTTTGATGAGCTAATTAATCGCGCCAAAGAGGAGGGAAGTGGGGCCGCTGCGATTACTGATCATGGGGCTCTTTATGGCGCTGTGGAGTTTTATCAGAAATGTAAAAAAGCGGGCATTAAACCAATTATTGGGGTGGAAACTTATTTAGCTCCGAATTCTCGTTTAGATAAAAATACTAAACTCGATGCTTTTAATTATCACCTTCTGCTGATTGTTAAAAACTATCAAGGTTATAAAAATTTAATTAAATTAATCTCAGCCGCTCACCTTGAGGGCTTTTATTATAAACCACGAGTTGACTGGGAACTTCTTAATCGCTATCACGATGGTTTAATTGCTTGTAGCGCTTGTTTGGGGGGTGAAATTCCTCAGCTAATATTAGCGGATAAAATAAAGGAAGCAAAAAAAAGAATTGGTGATTATCAAGCCCTGTTTGGTCCAGACCACTTTTATTTAGAAATTATGGATCATCCAGAGCTAATTGGTCAGGAAAAAGTTAATCAACAATTAATTAAACTTTCCCAAGAATTAGGCGTTCCTTTGGTGGCTACTAACGATGCTCATTATTTTAATAAAGAAGATGATGAGGCCCAAGATATTCTTTTGTGTCTTCAAAATAAAAAGAAGTTAAGTGATCCTGATCGGATGCGGATGAAGGGTTTTGGTGATTATTCTCTGCGGCCTGCTCAAGAAATGGAAAAAGTGTTTGCCCATGTTCCCGAGGCGATTCGTAATACAGAAAAAATTGCTAAAATGTGTAATCTAGACTTGCCTTTAGGAGAAATTAAATTACCTTACTTTTCAGTTCCTGAAGGTTTTGATGGCAACACTTACCTGCGTCATTTGTGTTATCAGGGTTTATTAAAATATTATAGTTTAAGCCAAGCCAATAATCAGTGGCAAGTCGCTGACTCCAAACTATTAGACGGCTTACAGACTGAACAAATTATCGAGCGCCTAGATTATGAACTATCAGTGATTGCCAAAATGGGTTGGCCAGCCTACTTTTTAATTGTTGCTGATTTTGTTTCTTGGGCTAAGGAGCAGAAAATTGTGGTTGGTCCTGGTCGCGGTAGTGCGGCCGGCTCTTTGGTTTGTTATTTAACCGGAATTACTAGCTTAGACCCGTTAAAATATGATTTGTTATTTGAGCGTTTTTTAAATCCGGAACGGGTTTCGATGCCGGATATTGATTTAGATTTTGCTGATATTCGTCGCGATGAAGTAATTCGTTATGTGGAAAGTAAATACGGCAAAGACCATGTTGCTCAAATTATTACTTTTGGAACCATGGCTGCTCGGGCTGCTGTTCGTGATGTGGGTCGAGTCCTGGGAGCTCCTTATGAATTTTGTGACCGCCTATCAAAAATGATTCCAATGTTTACCTCTTTGGAAAAGGCCCTAAGCACGGTGCCTGAGCTAAAGGAAATTTATCAACAAGAAGCTGAGGCGAAAAAAATTATTGATTACGCTAAGCGCTTAGAGGGTGTTGCTCGTCACACCTCTACTCATGCTTGTGGAGTTTTAATTACTCCCGAACCTCTCACGGATTATGTTCCGGTGCAATATGCCTCTTCAGCTGATAAAAGTGTAATTTCTCAATATTCTCTTCATGCGATTGAAGATTTAGGTCTCCTTAAAATGGATTTCTTGGGTTTAAAAAACCTGACGATTATTGAATCAGCTATTAAAATTATTAAAAATACTCGCGGCTTAATTATTGATATTGATAAAATCCCGTTGACTGATAAAAAAACTTTTAAAGTCTTTAAAGATGGCCAAACGACTGGTGTTTTTCAATTTGAGTCCTCAGGCATGAAGCGCTATTTGCGAGAATTAAAACCCACTGAATTTGAAGACATTATTGCCATGGTAGCCCTTTATCGGCCTGGTCCGATGGAATGGATTCCTGATTATATTAGTGGTAAACGGGGGCTAAAAAAAGTTTCTTATCTTCATCCTAAGCTAGAACATATTTTAGATAAAACTTACGGAGTAGCGATTTATCAGGAACAAATCATGCAAATCGCTCGAGATTTAGCCGGTTTTAGTATGGGACAGGCGGATATTTTACGCAAAGCAGTGGGTAAAAAAATTCCTAAGTTATTAGCTGAGCAAAAAGAACGCTTTATTGATGGTTGTGTTAAAAATGGTATTTATAAAGAATTAGCCGAAAAGATTTTTTCTTTTATTGAGCCTTTTGCTGGTTACGGTTTTAATCGTAGTCACGCCGCTTGCTATGCTTTAATTGCTTATCAAACTGCCTACCTCAAAGCTCATTGGCCAGTGGAATTTATGGCCGCTCTGTTAACTGCCGATCAACATGATAGTGATCGGATTGCCATTGAGATTGAAGAAGCGAGAAAAATGGGCTTAAAAATTATGCCGCCCGACATCAATGAATCTTTTGCTTCTTTTACCGTAGTGACGGCGGGAACCAAGGAAAATAAAACAGTTGACGCTAAGGCCCACGTCGATACTATTCGCTTTGGTTTAAATGCGATTAAAAATATTGGTGAGCATATTGTTGAAGAAATAATTAAGGAACGTAAAGCTGACGGCCCCTACTCAGAAGTTTTTAATTTTTTAGAGAGAATTACTGATAAGGATTTAAATAAAAAGTCCTTAGAGAGTTTAATTAAATCTGGGGCTTTAGATAGTTTTGGGGAGCGTGGTTTTTTTCTAGCCAATCTAGAAAAACTGTTGCAATTTAATAAAGAAATTTCTAAAAATCTTAATAGTCAACAAGCTAGTTTATTTATTGATGTGCCGGCCTTAGCGACTAGTGCTCGCCCTCAATTAATGCCAGTTGAACCCTTAGCAGAGATGGAAAAAATTAATTGGGAAAAAGAATTACTTGGCTTATTTATCAGTCGTCACCCCTTATCGATGTTTAGTGATTATTTAGAAAATTTAAGTAAAAATATTGCTGACTTACGCGCCTCTCAAACAGCTGAATCTTTAATTATCGCGGGTGTCATTACTAATATCAAACGCATTATTACTCGCTCCGGAGAATCAATGCTCTTTGCGAAATTAGAAGATCCAACCGCTAGCTTGGAATTATTAATTTTTCCTCGCCTTTTAAAAGAAGATCCAGAAATGTGGGTTGAAGGGAAGTTGATTATTTGTGAGGGTCGTTTATCAGAAAAAGATAGTGATTTGAAATTATTAGTTAATCAAGCTAGTCTGCTTGATCCTCAGGATCCGCTTAACTCGATTGATCAGTTTAAGAAAAAATTATTAACTTGGCGACAAAATAATAATGGTCGTCCGAACGGTCGTTATTTTGCTAACAAAAAAGCGGCGGTGACTAAAGAAGTAAACAAACAAAGCACTCCACCCGAAGTCGCTCCCGACTTAGCTGCTAACAACCCTCCGTCATCAAGTTTAGCCACTGATCAGTCACTAAAAAATAGTAAACAGGCCTTGCGTTTAATTTTTAGGGAAAACCCTAGTAGTAGCGACTTAAGTCAATTACAAGAAATTTTAGCGGCTTATCCTGGTAAAGATTCGGTTTATTTTAAAGTAATAGTCGACAATAAAGCCAAGGTTTTAAAAAGTGATTTAAGCACTAAAAATTGTGCCAGTCTGCAAAAAAATTTGAAACAAGCTTTTGGCGATAAATTAACAATTGTTGTTTAATTTCTCAAACCAATTAATAAGTTAATAAATTATTGTGAGTTAACTAAAAATTTGGTATAATCTAATTGGTTATTAATTTTTTGATTAATGATTACTCTTCGTCAGGAGGAGAGTTCTATTTTTATAAAAAAATACAACGTAAATTTATTAAGTTTATGCCCTCAAAAAGTACTCAAGCCAAAAAAAAGGCGAGCGAAGATAGCAAGAAAAAAACTACAGTAAAGAAAAAAACTGGAGTGAAAAAAACAGCCCCTAAAAAGACTAGTCCAAAAAAGGCGGTTAGTTCTAAAAAGGAGGCTAGCCCCAAAAAAGATCAGCTAGTTAGAACTTTAACTCCTAAATTAGTTGAACAGGAAAAAATAGTGGAAGCTCCTAAACGTCCAGCCAAAACAATTACGATTGATGTCATTGCTGATGATCAAGACGCTGTTTTAGCTTCTAATCAAGAATTCATTGAAGAGGTGGTTGATATTGATGAGCTTGATTCGCAAAAAAAATATTTTTCTGAATTAGTCGAAGAAATAAAATCCAAGCAAGATAAATTACCTGAAGAGGAATTAAACAGTCCGCCTACTAATAAATCTTTAAATTTATATCGTCGCTTAGTTTTGCGGTTTTTATTTTTAGTGGGCTTAAGTTTATTAATTATTGCTTATTTTACCGTTACTAAATTAGTGGTAGTAGTTACTCCCGCCGCTGAAGCGATTTCTGATTCAGTCCAATTTCAAGTTAAGGAAAATGTTGAAGCTAGCACAATTGACGGCCTTCAAGTTGTTCCCGGAGTGGTCACTTCAACAGTAGTTACCTTAGAAAAAGTCTATCCAGCGACTGGTGAGGAAAATATTGGCGAAGAAATTATTGGTAAAGTGACTATTTATAATAATTATACGCGCAACCAACCTTTAATAGCGACTACTCGTTTATTAACAGCTGATCAAAAATTATTTAGGATTAAAGAAGGAGTAACTGTGCCGGCTGGCGGTTCAGTTGAAGTAGAAGTTTATTCTGATCAAATAAATCCAGAAATGGCTATTGAGCCTAGTCGATTTACTATTCCTGGTTTATGGTTGGGACTGCAAGATCAAATTTATGCAGAGAGTCAAGAGAAGTTTGAATACCGAGGTAAAGTTAATACTTACGTTCGACAACGAGACATCGATTTAGCCGCTAATGATCTTCGTAAAGCTCTCACTGAAAAATTAAAACAGGAAATCGCCTGGCAAACTAAACCAGGAGAGGCAGTTGCTTACTTTATTGAAGAAAATAAAAGCTTATTAACCCTAGGAGCCGATTTAAATGATAGCGCAGAAGATTTTTTAGCCAAAGCGGAAAATCAAGCAGTCATTATTCGCTTTTCCAAGGAGCGATCCGAAGAAATATTACGCGCGAAATTAGCTTTTAGTTTACCTGATGATAAAATATTAACCTCATTTAATTCCGAAGACATCACTTATAATTTAATTGAATTTGATTTAGAACAAAAAACCGCTAATATTTCAGCTAATTTCAGTGGGGCAACTCGCTTGAAAGAAAGCGCTGAATTCATTGACAATCGTCAGTTATCTGGTTTAAATGAAGCTCAAATCACTGAATATTTAAAATCTTTTTCCGAAGTGGCTGATTTTGAACTTAAATTTTTTCCTAAATTTTTAACTCGCGCCCCTTACTTAGCCGATCGAATTAAAATTGAAATTAAAGATTAATTAGATTTTTACTTATTTTAAAAAGCGTCCTTAAGGGGACGCTTTTTATTTGCAAGAATTTTTTTAATTAGAAGAAACTAAAGAAACTAAATTCTTTAGTTTTTGATTTGGGGAGAATTTTTTTACCTTTTAAAACTTTTTCCGCCTCGGTGGCTGAATAATCATGGTGGACAATTGATTTTACCGCTTTAGTGAAGTCAGCCGCTTCTTTTAGGGGTCGTTGGTGAATATTGCGACCAATCGCTACGCCCCCAGTCTGACTAATTTTTATTTGGTTTTCTAAATGTTTTAAATATTGACCCGAATTTTTATAAGCTCCGCCGACGCAAATTAATTTTGTTCGTCCAGCGGCTTTGACGGCTTCTTTAAAATCAAGGGCGGCTTTTTTAGGATTTTTTGCTTGATAAGGATAATTAACTTTAGCAAAATCAGCTCCTAAGCAAGCGGCCACACCAGCAGCTCCAGCAATCAAATGAGGATCTTGTTCATTTTTTAAGGTTGCATTACGAGTGTAAGCCCAGATTATGGCCAATAAACCTGCTTGATGAGCTTGATTAATAATTTGAGCGGCCTCAGTTAACATTTTACTTTCATGTTGAGAACCTAAATAAATAGTATAACCAATGCCCACAATATTTAAACGACTTTGTTTTTTAAAATTAATAACATCAGCTACTTGATACCAAGCACGACTTTGGACAATGTCTTTATTAGGGTGAAGATCGGTTTTACCATTGATTTTAACAATATAAGGGAGGTCAGGATAGTCTTGACCGTAGCGCGCTAGTAAGCCTAATTGGGTAGCTAAAACTACTCCCGGAGAATCAGCGGCAATTTGAAATAAATGTTCAGGTTGGGCATCATCAGGAGCGATTCCTGAGCCAAAAAAATCATCATTAAGATGTTCTACTTTTTGATCGCCCGCAAATAAAAATAAACGGCCAGTTCCCGCGGTTGCTAGTTGCCAATTTTGGCGATACTCATCGCGCTTACCGGGGGCGACGCTTAAAGGAATTTGTAAATTATCCATAATTTTTCGGTTAATTTTTTCTTTTTTTTTAAAATATGGTATATTACTAATATACTATCAGCCTTATTATAACAAATATGTCAAACAACAACAAGCCAAATAAGCACGAGGAAGGATCTGATGATCTTAAATTACACAAATCTACTAAAAATTATCAAGACCTAGGTGGCTTATCTGATCGTTACCTAAATCTTGGTTTATGGTTAGCTGAAAATCGCAAAAGAATTAAACAGGGAATCGTTATTTTTTTATTAGTCTTTTCGGCTTCTACTTTATCTTTTTCTCTCTATCAATTTGCCATTTATTTCTTTTATGAACGCGATGCTCACCAACAAATGTTAGAAGAAATTTCCTCTGATCCAGCTAGTTATGAGCTTAGACAATTACTCGCTCCTAAAAATATTTTATTTTATTTTGTCCGTTCTTTTAATGTTCAGGGACGTTATGATTTCATCGGAAAAATTTATAATCCCAACCCTCGTCATCGCGCCTCATTTAATTATTGCTTTGAAGAAGGGGGGCGAGAGCTAGCTTGTGGCAACACTTTTATTCTCCCGGAAGAGGAAAAATATGTTTTAGAGCTAGGCAAAAGTCTGGAAGATAATGTTAGTTCTCCCCAATTAGTTATTAAAGAAATTTCCTGGCAACGAATTACTCCTCACCAAATTACCGATTGGCAAGAATATTATAATAAACGAGTTTACTTTGATATTAAAATTGAGGAATTTGCAGTAATTAATAATAACTCTTATTCCTTGCGCTTTGCGATTGAAAATAAATCCACCTTTGGTTATTATGAACTGCCTTTACAAATTATTTTATTTAATGAACAAGGGGAGTCGGGCGCTAATCGCTATATGATTCGCCAAATTTTAGCGGGCGAAAAAATGACTATTTCTTTAGTTTGGCCGGCTGGAGCAGTTCGTTCATCTAGGGCCGTAATTATTCCCGAAGTTGATGTTTTAGACGATCAAGCTTTTATTTTTTATGGCGGTGAAGCGCGCTAAGCTATTTTTTAGTAGTTTATATGTGGGCAATGATTAAAAATTATTTAAATAATTTTGATTGGCTGATGTTTTCATCAGTCATTCTTTTAGCTTGCTTTGGCTTACTTGAACTCTATAGTATTGCTTTGGGGCAGGCGGGTAATTTTAATAATTTTAATAAGCAAGTTTTATTTGTAGTTTTGGGAGTTTTTTTATTATTTATTTTTTCTTTTATTGATTGGCGCTGGTTAAAAAGTTTGCGCTTTTATTTATATTTATTAGCCCTTTTGTTGTTAATCGGTGTTTTGATTTTTGGCCAAGACATTCGCGGGACTCGTGGTTGGTTTTCATTTGGTTTTTTTAATTTTCAACCAGTAGAATTAGTAAAAATTATTTTAGTTATTTTTTTATCAGGTTTTTTTACTGACTTAGCAACCAAGGTAAAAACTATTCGTCATTTATTAATTTCCGGAATTACGACAATTATCTTAGTTGTTTTAGTGATGTTTCAGCCAGACTTTGGAGCTGCTGTGATGTTATTTGCGGTTTGGCTCTTAACAGTGATTGTCTCTGGTTTTAAACGGCGCTATTTTGTTGTTTTGTCTCTAGTTAGTTTAGTAATTGCGATTTTTGCTTGGACTAGTTTTTTTGAAGATTATCAAAAAAATCGTATTTTAGCTTTTATTAATCCTGGGGCGGACACTCAAGGAACAACCTATAATATTTCTCAAGCGATTATTGCCATTGGCTCAGGAGGAATTATTGGCCAAGGTCTGGGGTTTGGCACTCAATCACAACTGAAATTTTTACCAGAAGCCCATACGGATTTTATTTTTGCGGTGATTGCTGAAGAATTAGGATTTTTAGGGGTTATTTTAGTATTGTCATTCTTTGCCCTCTTTTTTGTGCGCTGTTTACGAGCTTTAAAATTTATTAACCATGATTACGGGACTTATTTTATTGTTAGCGCTTTGGGCTTGATTTTTATTCAAATGTTTATTAATATTGGTATGAATATCGGAATTATGCCAGTCGTTGGTCTTCCCCTGCCATTTGTTAGTTATGGGGGGAGTTCCATTGTTTCTTTATTTATTTTAGTGGGCATGATCCAAAACATTATTATTAAATCACGTATTAATTATTTTTAAGGCAATTGGTCTTAATTTAAAGCCAATTTGCCTCTTATTTTTATGAATATTAAGCTACAAGCTGAACTGAGAGCTTCTCAGACAAAAACTGATAATCAATATTTATTAGCGGTTCTTTATGGTAATAAAGTTGCTAATGTTAATTTAAAAATTAAGCAAACTGATTTTGAAAAGGCCTGGAAACAGGCTGGTGAATCCAATTTGATTGATTTAGAACTTAATAAAGAGACAGTTCCAGTATTAATTAAAGATTTGCAGTATCACCCAGTCAAACATCTTCCAATTCATGTTGATTTTTACCAAGTTAATATGAAGGAAAAAATTACTACAGAAATTCCTTTGAATTATATTGGGGAATCTAAGGCAGTTAAGGAATTGGGTGGTTTATTAATGAAATATGCTGATGCGGTTGAGGTTCGTTGTTTGCCGGGAGATTTATTAAATAATTTAGATGTTGATATTTCTGTTTTGGTTGATTTTGAAGGCGCGATTCACATGAAAGATCTTAATTTACCGAAAAATATGGAATTGATGCGTGATCCAGAAGAAATGGTGGCGAGCATTATTCCGCCAAAAACTTCTGAACAAATGGCGGCTGAAGAAGCGATCGAAAAAGCTAGTCAGCCAACCGCTACCCCTGAAGCAACTGATAAAACTGCCGAAGAAACGTCTGACAAAGACAAACCAGAAGAGGCTGCTAAATAAAATTATGACTTTTTGGGAGGAAATTAAACAATCTTGGCAAAAGAGGAGAGCCTGGTGGCTTCTCTCTCTTTTTATTTTCTTTTTTTCCTTGGCCGGAATTTATTATTTTTTATTTCTGCCTGACTGGTTTAGCTTTTCTTCATCTTCACTAGAAACTGATTTTCAACCAGTTGAAGAAATTTTAAACCCTGAAGATAAACAGTGCCCTGATTGTCAGGCTCGATTTTTAGATGGTATTTTAGTGTCTCGTGATGATGCTCGTCCTTATCCGGTGGCGATTGTGATTGATAATCATCCTGATGCTCGACCAGCGCTTGGGCTTGATCAAGCAGCCCTGGTATTTGAAGTGCCAACCGAAGGCGGCTCATCACGTTTTTTAGCAATTTTTAATGGTTCTGAATTAATTGATCAGGTTGGCCCGGTAAGAAGTGCTCGCCCTTATTTCATTGATTGGTCACTAGATGTTGGGGCGATATTAATTCATTGTGGGGGTAGTCCTGAGGCCTTAGCTCGTCTTAGTCAACAAAGAATTCTTAGTTTAAATGAATTTTATTACGGTCGATATTTTCAGCGCGATTCTCGTTTTTTGGCGCCTCATAATATTTTAATTACTAGTGCTAGTTGGCAAACTTTTTTAGAAGAGCAGGGAAGACAAGAGGCGGTTGCTTCTGCTTGGAAATTTACCACCAATCAGACTGTTTCCGATCAACTGGCCTCTGAAAATATTGTTAACGACCCAACTGGTAATCCCGAGACAATAAATAATAATTCAAGAGAGGCCATTAGTGAATTAAGGGTTCGCTATAGTCAACCCTATCAAGCTAACTGGCTTTATCAGCCTGAAACTAATAATTATCAGCGCTCGTTAGATGCTAGTAGTTCTCCTAACAGTTTAGTTTGGGCAGACAATTTAATTATTCATTATACTGACAGTCAAGTTTTAGACCGAGAATTAAGACTTCGTTTACAAACTATTGGTGAGGGGGAGGCCCTGGTTTGTCTAGATGGTTATTGTCAGACAGCAATTTGGAAAAAAAATAGCCTGACTGACAGGCTACGTTACTTTTATTTAAATGATGAAGAAGTGGTCTTTAATCCCGGAAAAACCTGGATTCAGGTTTTAGCAGCTGATGCTAGTTTAACTACTAATTAGTTTGGAGATTAGTTGTTGGGGAATTAATTTTTATTTATCTTAACGATTACTAAACGATTTTTTCCTGATAAATCTTGTTTAATTTCAATTTTCGCCATTGGCCACCGGCTCTGGGCGATTTTTTTTAATTTAGTTGTTTGCTGGGGGTTAATTTCTAAATAAAGAGTTAAATTTTTAAAATTTGACCAAGCAGTAATTTGTTCAAATAAGTGACGGTATAGATCTAATCCATCTTGACCACCAAAAAGGGCTTGGTGGGGCTCATATTTAATACTTGGTTCGGTTAATTGTGGTGGGGTTAAATAGGGTAAATTAGCAGCGATAATTAAATTTTGAGGTGGGCGTTTAATCTTGCTCAATAAATCAGCCTGGATGAATTTAATTTTGCTTTTTAACTTAAAATCACGGGCATTTTGTTTAGCGATTTTTAAGGCTTGATGAGAAATATCAGTCGCCCAATATTTAATATTTAGATTTTTTCTTAATTCTTGAGCTAAGCTTAGAATAATCGCTCCCGAACCAGTACCTACATCAATGATCGTTAAATTCTTTCCTGATTTTAAATTGATATCTTCTAAAATATTTTCAACTAACAATTCAGTCTCAGGTCGAGGGATTAAAACCGCTGGGCTCACTTTTAATTTTAGTTTATAAAAATATCTCCACCCCAATAAATAAGCTAGTGGCCAAGCCGTTAGCCGTTTTTCTAATAATATTTCCAGAGTTTTTTGTTGTTGTTTATTTAAGTTAATTTCCGGGTGAGCTAATAAAGTTTCCTGAGATTTTTTAGTGACGAAACTAATTAAATCAAGCAGATCCGCTGATTTTAATCGTTTATTTTTTAAATCTAATCTCTTTTTTTGCCAATAAATTTTCCAAGGGATCATATTATTTGCTCGCTTGTTTTAAGTCATTAACAATTTCGCTGATTTCGCCAGTCATAATAATATCAATATTATGCCAGGATTTACCCAGGCGATGATCAGTTACTCGATCCTGAGGAAAATTATACGTTCTAATTTTATCGCTCCGGTCGCCACCCCCAATTTGATTTTTACGGGTACTTGATTCTTGACTAATTCTTTCTTCTTCTTGTTTAGCCAATAGGCGTGAACGTAAAATTTGAAGAGCCTTTTCTTTATTTTGATGTTGTGATTTTTGATCTTGGCAAGAAACAATTAAGCCAGTTGGCAGATGGAGAACACGAACGGCCGAATAAGTAGTATTAACACTTTGACCGCCGGGGCCACTAGAGCAAAAAGTATCAATTCTAATGTCACTATTTTTAATCTCCACATCAACCTCTTCGGCTTCTGGTAAAACCACCACCGTTGCCGTAGAGGTATGAACGCGTCCTTGTTTCTCAGTAGCTGGTACGCGTTGAACACGATGAGTACCGGCTTCAAAACGTAGTTGGCCATAAGCACCCACTCCCTTAACCTCAAAGATAATTTCCTTGTAACCGCCAACGCCAATTATATTGCTACTGATAATGGCTGTTTTCCAACCTTGATTTTCACAAAATCGTAAATACATTTGGCTCAAGTCAGCGGCAAAAATAGCCGCTTCATCGCCACCGGCGCCGGCTCTAATTTCAATGATCGCATTTTTTTTATCATTGGGGTTGGCTGGGTTAATCTCTTCTTCTAAATTAGCCTCTAACAACTCCAAATCTTTTTTTAATTCTTTATTATCAAGCTCAGCCAATTCTCTTAATTCCTCGTGATTATCCTCAATTAATTTATCGTTATCGGCTATTTTGTTAATTGTTGTTTCAACTTTATCGATTAGTTCAATAATTTTTTTTAACGCGGCGTGTTCTTGGGCAATTTTAACCATTGCCGAATGATTACTGATATTTTTAGGATCAATCAGTTGTTTTTCTAATTCTTGGAACTTGTTTTTATATTCTTGGTACATATTGACTTTATTTTATAGTTATGCTAACATCATAGCAATTGAACGTCGTACTTTCAAATTTCCTTGGGCCATGGATAGCTGGCCATTTTATCTCGTGCCTCCTTTTCCGCTAATATTGCTCAGCTAATCCCTGGCCCTTTTTTATTTGCAAAAAAGCAATTAGTCCCGATAATGTCTATATTTAGACACTACCAACCCTAATTGCTTTTTTTATTAGCTAATCGTCGCTATTTTTTCTTTAATTGAACTTGAGCGATTTTTTTAATATCTTTAGTTTTAACGACTACTTCCTTTTTTTCTCGAACTTTATCCCGGGCGGCCCGTTTTACCTTTTTGCCTTTACGTTCCTTAGACGCTTCTTTTTTAGCGGTTACTTTAGCGGTGAATTTTTCTACTCGACGAGCCGTATCCACTAATTTTTGTTTACCAGTATAAAAAGGATGGCAGGCTGAACACAACTCTACCTTAATTTCTGGCTCAGTTGAGCCCGTTAAAAAAGTGTTACCACAAACACAAATTACTTTAGCTTTATCATAATACTTAGGGTGAATTTCCTTTTTCATATAAATACTTAAAATTTATAAAAAATTAAATTTAAGAAAAACCTGTTTTTTAGTAACAGTTAATATTTTTCTATGATTTTTAACCTTTTTATCCTATCATAACTTTGAAAATTAATCAATAGTTGGTATAATAAGTTTATAATTAATTAAATTTTTTAACCAATAGATTAAACGATTGATTGGTTTTTTTACTGGTCTAATATTTGTTAATTAATCTTTAGCTTAATTAAGCAGATTTTATTATTTTATTTATGATTAAAGTTCCTAATATTGCCCGCAATACCTCTTATTTAACCCTAGCACTAGTGATTCAGAAAATAATTTCCTTTTCTTATTTTATTATTTTGGCTCGCTATTTAGGGATGGAAATTTTAGGGCAATATTATACGGCCGTCGCCTTTACGACCATTTTAGCCCTAATCATTGATTTGGGCTTTTCTAATGTTTTAATTAGGGAAGTGGCTAAAGATCAGACAAAAACTGCTAGTTGGTTACAGCCGATTTTAGGTTGGAAAATAATTTTAGCCTTCCTCGCGGCTTTAGTGGCTTATCTGGTTGCTCGATTAGCGGGTTATGATTGGTTAATTATTCAGTTAATTACCATTTCTTTTGTGGCAATGATTTTAGACTCCCTAACTAACACTTTTTTTTCCGTGATTCGCGGTTTTCATAATTTAAAATATGAAAGCTTAGCGGCGGTTGCTTTTCAAGCCATTATTTTTATTGGAGGTTACTCAATGATCCTAGCTGGTAAAGATGCTCGCTATTTAATGTTAATGATGCTCCTAGCTAGTTTTATTAATTTTTTATTTTCAGCGTTGATTACTCGCTGGAAATTTCATTTAAATATTTGGCCAAAATTTGAATTTAAATCGGCTAAATTAATCTTCTCTCTCAGTTGGCCCTTTGCGGTTTATAATATTTTACAACGACTTTACTCTTATTTAGATTCTTTGTTGTTAGGATTTTTAAGTACTTATGTTCAAGTGGGCTTGTATCAAATTGCTTTTAAAATTGTTTTTGCTTTGCAATTTTTGCCACTCGCTTTTATCGCTTCGCTTTATCCCGCAATGAGCACCTATTGGCAAAATAATCGTCAACAATTATCAATTACTTTTCAACGAGCCCTGAATTATTTAATTATTGTTTCCTTACCGATTGTTTTTGGGGTGATTGTGATTGCTCCGGATGTAATTAAATTAATGAAAGCCGAGGAATCAGCTGTCTGGCCTTTGCGGGTTATTATGTTGGCTTTAATTTTTATGTTCCTTAATTTTCCGATTGGCTCCTTGCTTAATGCCTGTGATCGTCAGCGCCGTAATACTTTAAACATGGGGATTGTCACTGTCACTAGTATTATTTTAAACTTAATATTTATCCCCCTTTGGCAAGCCCTGGGGGCGAGCTTAACGGTTTTAATTACTAGTATTTTAATGTTTATTTTAGGTTTAGCGGCTACTCGTTCACTAGTTGATTATCGCTTGGTTAAATCGTGGTCAGTTTTATTTAAATCTTTAGAAGCAGCCGTAGTGATGGCTTTATTGGTATTTTTAAGTCGACCCTTATTTGGTCTTTATCCAGCGATTTTCTTAGGGGCTTTATCTTATTTTTGTCTACTTTATTACTTACAAGCTTTTAAACGGGCGGATATTGTTAGTATTTGGCAATCTTTTGTTAAAAAATCAAGCAACCTCAATTAATTTACTTAATATTTTTTCATGAAAATTTTATTATTCACCCTTGAATATCCTCCTCAAATTGGTGGGATTGCCAATTATTATGGTAATTTGGCACAAGCCTGGCCACAACCGCAAGATTTTCAAGTATTAATTGCTAGTCAAGATAAGCAGTTTGCTCGGGCCTCGTTTTATCGTTGGCCTCATTTAGCCCACCGCTTAGCTAACCGTTTACGAGCCGCTAAAATTGATCATGTTTTAGTTGGCGAGATCTTACCCTTGGGTCCAATTGTTCGTTTGGCGCAACTACAATATAAATTTTCTTACTCTATTTTTTTGCATGGCCTAGATTTTTCTGATGCTAATCGTTATTGGCGCAAACGCTTAATCAGTCGTCAAGTGTTAGTTGGGGCTAAACAAATAATTTGCGCTAATTCTTTTTTAGCCCAGCAAGTAAAAGCTAGGCAGCCAGCGGTAGCTGATAAAATTTTTGTTTTAAATCCTGGAGCTAAAGTGGAAACAGTCTCTTTGTCTGAGGTTCAGACTTTTTTAGAAAAATATCGATTAGTCGATAAAAAAATTATCTTTTCCTTGGGTCGTTTAGTTCCGCGTAAAGGCTTTGATCAGGTTATTAAGGCATTAGCTATCATTAGGCAGCAAGCCCCCGATTTATTTTCCCAAAGTGTTTATTTACTGACTGGTGAAGGTCCTGATAAAGAGCGTTTACAGACTTTAGTCCAAGAGCAACAATTAACTGACAAAGTAATTTTCTTGGGCTCATTTTCTGGTCAAAGTAAATCAGCTGCTTTTCAGGCGAGTGATCTATTTGTGATGCCCGCCCGGCAGATTGGCGATGATTATGAAGGTTTTGGCATTGTCTATTTAGAGGCTAATTTATTTGGTAAGCCAGTAATTGCTGGTCAGTCTGGTGGTGTTTTTGAGGCAGTGGCTGATGGAGAAAGCGGCTATTTGCTTCCACCCGAGGATACAAATTTATTGGCTACTAAAATTATTGATTTATTAACTAATCCTCAATTAGCTAGTAAATTAGGCGAGCAGGGAAGAAAGCGGGCACAAAAATTATTTAATTGGTCGGCCCAAGCTCAAAAATTAGCCGATTTTCTTGCTAAATAATTAAAAAATAATTACAATATAAACTATGATCTCCGTCATTATTCCAATTTATAATCAAGCGGATAAATTATTGAAAACTTTGAAGAGTTTACAAAAACAAAGTTATCAGGATTTTGAAATTATTATTGTTAATGACGGCTCCAGTGATAATTTAGAATCGGTAATTACTAAATTTCATCAAGATAATTCTTTAAATCAGTCTTTTTTAGTGTTAAATCAAGCCAACGCCGGTGCCCCAGCTGCTCGCAATCGTGGTTGGCGGGCCTCTCAGGGGGATTTCTTGCTTTTTTGTGATGCTGATGCTGTGTTAGCTCCAGAGGCCTTAGCAATTATGCTCCAAGCTTTAAATAATAATCCTCAAGCTAGCTATGCTTACTCCTCTTTTTATTGGGGAAATAAATTATTTAAATTAAAACCCTTTGATGCTCAGCAACTGAAAACTGAACCTTGTATTCACACAATGTCTTTAATTCGCCGAGCAGATTTTCCAGAGACTGGCTGGGATGAAAGTTTGAAAAAATTTCAGGACTGGGATATTTGGCTAACTATGCTGGCTGCTCGTAAATTCGGAGTGTTTATTGATCAAGTGCTGTTCACTGTTAGCCCAGGTGGCACAATTAGTTCTTGGTTGCCGTCTTTTGCTTATAAATCCTTACCCTTCTTACCGCAAGTAAAAAAATATCAAGCGGCTAAAAATATTATTTTGAAAAAACATGGCTTGGTTTAAAAAAAATTTTCCCCCTAAAATTCGTCTCCGTTTTTTAATTTTAATAATTGCCTTATTGGTGATTTTATTTTTTTTCTGGCGCTGGCCCCGGAGTTTTAGCTTAGTTAAAGTTGGTGATTGTCTGCTTAAAGCCGAGGTAGTTGATACGCCTGCTAGCCAATATCAAGGCTTAAGTGATCGAGCAGAACTTTGTCCGGATTGTGCAATGCTATTTGTCTTCGCGGAGGCCAAGCCTCGAACTTTTGTGATGAGACGAATGAATTTTCCAATTGATATTATTTTTATTGCCAACCAAACAGTGCTTAATATTCATCATCAGGCCGAGCCTGAGGGAGCAATTTATTATAATAAGTATACCAGCCTAGCCCCAGCTGATGCGGTTTTAGAAGTCAATGCTGGCTTGGCTGCTCGTTGTAATCTACAGTCTGGTGATTTTGTTAGTTTTAGTCATTAATTTATTATGACCCTTAATTTTTCGACGCTTAATTGGCGCTTAATTATTCTCCTGATTATTTTCGTGGAATTATTATCATTTTTAAGTTTTTTCTGGTCGGCCCTGGCCCCATTTTTTTTATTATTAATCACAATTATTGTTTTTTTAGTTGCTTATCATCGTTTAGAATATGGTTTACTAATTGTTTTGACGGAATTAATTATTGCCTCTCATGGTCATTTACTTAATTTAGAAATTTTTGGTTTTAGTTTTTCTTTACGGATGGCCATCTGGTCAGTGGTTTTATTGGCTTGGTTATTAAAGATTCCTCAGCTTTATCAATTATCTTGGAAAAATTGGCGTTTAGTTGCTCAAAAAATTTATCAACGCTTACCCTGGTTTCAACTTCTCCTTTATTTAGCGGTTTTTGTTTTTTTAGGAATTCTAACTGCCTGGTTATTTAATAATCCAGTCTCTTTAATTTTAGCGGACGTTAATTCCTGGTTATTTTTTCTCTTATTTTTACCCGTCTCAGCGGTTTATTATCGGGCTAACCCAGAAATTAAGCAACGTTTAATTAGCGTTTTTTTCTTGGCGGTTATTTATTTAAGTTTAAAAACTTTACTTTTATTATTTTTCTTTTCTTATAATTTTGCTTTCTTGCCAGATTTATATCGTTGGTTGCGCTCGTCTTATATCGCTGAGGTAACGGTCTTAACTTCTGCTTGGCCTCGAATATTTTTACAATCTCACATTTTTGCCGCCTTAGCCTATTTATTATTAATTTTTCAAACTCCCCAGGTGGCTTGGAAAAAAGATTGGTCCCGGTGGCTGCTAGCGACTTTATTTTTAAGCACGGTGATTATTAGTTTATCGAGAAGTTTTTGGCTGGTTTTAGGTTTCACTATTTTGGTATCATTACCATTTATTTGGCGGCGTCTGGCTAAATTAAAATTATTTTGGCCCTGGTTGTTAAAAATTGTTCTCAGTCTAATTGGGGCTTTATTAATTATTTTTATAGTTAATAATTTACCAATTCCTGATCGCACTTCGGATTTTTCTTTGCGCTTAATTCTTGACCGGGCTTCTTTAGATAGTCAGGAATCGGCCCTTGCTTCACGTTGGTCACTTTTACCGGCATTATTTAAGGAAATTAAAAGGTCACCAATTATTGGTCAAGGTTTTGGGGCCAGTGTTAAGTATCAAAGTCTCGATCCTCGAGTATTAGAACAAAATGAAACTGGCTGGTATGAAACTTATGCTTTTGAATGGGGTTATTTAGATTTATGGCTCAAGTTGGGCTTAGGCGGTTTAGTTGCTTACCTTACCCTGTTAATGGTGTTAATCTGGCAGGCCTTTAAAGAGCAAAATTATTTATTTGCTCTCGCTCCCGCCATTTTTTTCTTAGCCGGTGTTCATTTCTTTACCCCCTACTTAAATCATCCTCTAGGAATTGGTTTTTTGGTGTTTAGCTCTTGTCTTCTGTTTAAAGATAGGTTATAGTGTTTTTTATATAAAATTAAAATAAACAGCCATTTTTCTCATTTGGCTTCTTTAAAAAACAACATATGAACGAACAAATAATTAGCCAAGAAGGCTACGACAAACTTAAAGAAGAATTAAACTTTTTGGGCACTATTAAGCGTCGAGAAATTGCTGAGCGGATTGAGCGGGCCAAAGAACTTGGTGATTTAAGTGAAAATGCCGAATACAGTGAAGCTAAAGATGCTCAGGCCTTAAATGAGGGGCGTATTTTGGAATTAAACAATACCTTAAAAAATGTCACCATCGTCTCTGGGCCGAGTAATAATAATGAAGTGATGATGGGCTCAAAAGTGGAAGTGAAGGGAAATGGTCAAACTAAAATTTATACAATTGTTAGTTTTAATGAAGCCGATCCAATTAATGGTTTAATTTCTAATGAGTCACCTTTGGGCCTGGCTTTTTTAGGGCGAAAAAAGGGCGATAAAGTGAAAGTAGAAACTCCTCGGGGAGTGATGGAATATAAAATTTTAAATATTGCCTAATAATAATAAACATATGACTGAAGAACTCACCACTAGTGGTGAACGCCAAGAGCGTTTACGCAAATTGCAAGCGTTAGAGCAAGCAGGAATAAATCCTTATCCAGCTAAGGTTCAGCGTGATTTATTAATTAGCGATTTCTTAGGTGATTTTTCTAAACTAGAAAGCAGTCAGCAAGCCGTTTCTGTGGTTGGTCGTTTACGCAGTTTACGCAGTCATGGCAATTTAACTTTTGCTAATCTTGAAGATCAATCAGCTCAAGTTCAATTAGCTTTTTCTAAAAAAGATTTGGGTCCCGAGAACTATAAAACCTTAATTAAATTAATTGATGTGTCTGATTTTTTACAAGTTACCGGGACGGCCTTTTTAACTCATAAGGGTGAGCAGAGTTTATTAGTGAAAGAGTGGCAACTATTAACTAAAGCTTTGCGTCCCTTGCCTGACTCTTGGTATGGCTTTAAAGACGAGGAAGAGCGTTATCGTCGTCGCTATTTAGATATTATTAGTAACCCTGAAGTTAAGGAGATGATTTATTTACGGGCTAAATTTTGGCAGGCGACCCGTAATTTTTTATTAAGTAAAGGATTTTTAGAAGTGGAAACACCAATTTTAGAAACTAGCCCCGGTGGGGCTGATGCCCGACCTTTTGTGACTCATCATTATGCCCTTGATATGCCGGTTTATTTACGAATTTCCACTGGTGAGTTATGGCAGAAAAAATTAATGGTCGCTGGTTTGGAAAAAACTTTTGAAATTGGTCGGCAATTTAGAAACGAAGGGATGGACGCTGATCATTTGCAGGACTATACCCAAATGGAATTTTATTTAGCCTACGCTGATTATCAGGTTGGTATGCAGTTAGTGACCGAAATGTATCGCTTTATTGCTCAGGAAACTTTTGGCACTACTAAATTTAAAATTAAAAATTTTGAGCTGGATTTAGCGGCTGACTGGCAGTTATATGATTATCGAGAAACGGTTTTAAAATATACTGGAGTGGATATTTTAACCACTACCGAGGCGGAAATTAGAGCCAAACTTGATGAGCTAAAGGTGGTTTATGACACCAAAGGGTTTAATTTAACTCGAGCAATTGATAATTTATGGAAATATTGTCGTCGCCAGTTAGCTGGCCCGGGATTTTTAGTGGGGACACCAATTACTGTTTCGCCTTTAGCTAAACGTGATGCTACTAATCCCGAATTAGCTCAACGTTTTCAAGTGATTCTGGCTGGTTCAGAGCTGGGCAATGGTTATAGTGAGTTAAATAATCCCCTTGATCAAGAGGAACGTTTTAAGGAACAACAAAAATTACGAGAAGCCGGTGATGAAGAGGCCCAACGTCATGATACAGATTTTGTGGAGGCCTTAGAATACGGCATGCCGCCAACTTGTGGTTTCGGCTTTAGCGAGCGTTTATTTAGTTATTTAATGGATAAAACTATTCGTGAATGTCAGATTTTTCCTTTAATGAAACCGAAGAAATAGTTAGTATTACAATTTAAAAATAAAAAATAATTGCGAATCATTCGCAATTATTTATTCGGGGATCGTCTAATGGTAGGACACCAGGTTCTGGTCCTGGGTATCGGGGTTCAAATCCCTGTCCCCGAGCGAATACATAAAACAGGCTAATGCTAGCCCGTTTTTGTTTTTATGCAT